>JAYVJU010000329.1:0-11496 GCA_043769035.1 Ferruginibacter sp. | reverse complement strand
CACCAGCGGGGCAACCGCCCTGATCTTCGTACATTTCAAAACCTGCAAAAGCGCCCAGCTCTGTAAAAGGTTTGTCAGCATCGCAGAGGTAGGCAATACGTTCCCTTGCGGTAAGCTTGTTTCTTTCCTTTTGTTTGGCCGCAGCTTTTTTACCACCACCTTCGTAAATTTTTTCAAGCAGTTTTTTGGTACGGCTCCAGGCCATTTTAAGAGCGTCTTCGTTTTTGTTGAATTGCAGATCCATAATTTGTAGTTTGTGGTTAGTAGTTTGCAGTTACAGGTATTAGTTGAATTGTTACATTTGTAAATAATAACTTATAGCTGATTATTCAAACTCCTGACTTTTATAATAACAAAAATATGAGTATTGAAATTAACCGCATAGTAAAACTATTTGAAGACTTACAACATGGCGATTGCTGGATAGGTAATAATTTTAAAGAAACCCTGCATGGTATTACTGCTGCCAAAGCTGCTGCAGCAAATGCGGCAGGGGGCAACAGCATCTGGCAGCTTACCAATCATATTATTTACTGGAGAACTACGGTGGTTAACCGGTTAACGGGTAGCGATAACCCACCGCCTTTTAAAGATTTTTTATTACCCGCCGAACTGAGCGATGCCGGCTGGAAACAAACCCTGCATGATTTTGAAGCGGCCTATCATGCACTGCGTACTGCTTTACATGCCATTAAAGATGAACAATTAGATAAATCAACTGTACGTAAAGACCAGACCTTTTACCAGTTAATAATGGGTTGCCTGCAACACGATGCTTATCATTTAGGGCAAATGATGCTGCTGAAGAAAAAAATGGATTAAAAAAATAGAGCAACAATAAGTTCGATTTATCGGATGCTGCAGAAAAGTAATTGATTGGTTTAATTTAAAATGAGGAATACTCATAAAAAAACAATAATCTTGCTTACCAAAATAAACTAATTTTTTTACACCGATTGCTATGGCGGAAGTAAGTACTTTAAAACAACTTTCACAGGTTCTTAAAATCAGCGTATCAACTGTTTCAAGGGCATTAAAAAATCATCCCGATATTTCGGAGGAAACAAAACGCCGGGTAAGGGAACTTGCCGAAACGTTGGAATACGAACCTAACAGGCAGGCCATTAACCTGCGCAATAATACCAGCAATGTATTGGGTATTATGGTCCCTTCATTAGATAATTTTTTTTACGATTCCTTTACCGCTGCTGTTGAAGAAGAAGCCCGGAGAACAGGCTATTCTCTGCTTATCATGCAATCTGGCGAAAGCAGGGATATAGAAACTGCCAACCTTAAGCTGTTAAAAAATAACCGTATTGCTGGTGTGTTTGTTGCTATAACCGGCGAGACTGATGACATCAATGCATTTTTAAAAATACAAAGCAGTAATACCCCGGTTATTTTTATTGACCGGGTGCCGGATTATGAAGCCTGCAATAAAATTTGCCTGGCCGATAAAGTTGCTGCAACCATGGCAGCAGATGCATTGATTGCCAAACAAAAAAAACATGTACTGGCACTTTTTGGCCATCCTAAACTAACTATCTCTCAAAAAAGATTTACAGCATTTAACGATACTTTTAAAACTAAATCGCCGGGTACTGTAATTAACAACCAGTTTCCATTAAGTATTGCGGAAGCAAAGGCGGTAACACTTGCTGCTTTGGAAAATAAAAAGAAACCCGATGCCATATTTGGTATGGGTGATTTAATTCTTATTGGTGCTATGCAGGCAGTGCATGAAAAAAAATTACGGGTGCCGGAAGATATTGGAGTGGTATCGATCAGTAACGGATTAATACCTACACTGTACGATCCTAAAATTACTTTTGTAGAAACCAGCGGTTATAAACTGGGTAAACTTGCTTTTAAACGGATGATGGAATGCCTGGCAGGCAGTTCGTTTTTACAGGAATTAACGGTAGAATCAGTGTTAGTAAATGGAGGGTCGCTGTAAAAAAATTAATACGGGATACTAAATATATTTTGATTGCTCACTAAATGAAACTTGCTATGACCACCTGGAAAATTAAGACCTCCCTGTTTTTAAATTATTTTGTATTTGCCATATTGCTTAACAGTGTGGGTACAGTTATTTTGCTGGTGCAAAAAAGTTTTGATGTTACCAAATCACAAGTGGCCGTACTGGAACCATTTAAAGATATGAGCATTGCCATCGTTTCATTTTTAGTAACATCCTACATAACAAGGATAGGCTATAAAAGAGCCATGCTGATAGCGCTGGGTTTTATAACACTGGTTTGTTTTATTATGCCTTTTACCAACAGTTTAATAATGGTTGAATTATTGTTTGCGGCTATTGGTTCCAGTTTTGCATTAATTAAAATGTCGGCTTTCGGTTCAATTGGCCTGGTTACAAAAGATGAAAAAGAGCACATAAGCTTTATGAATTTTTTAGAAGCTTTTTTTGGTGTGGGTATAGTAGTGAGTTATTTTATTTTCCCTTTGTTTATTGATAAAAATAATGAAGCCTCCCGGTCGTGGCTGCAGGTATATTATTTATTGGGCGGTATATCATTAGTGGCGTTTATTTTATTGCTGCTGTCGCCATTAGATGAATCAGCATCTAAAGTGCCTGCGTCAGAAAATTTTGCCAGTGAGTTTTTAAAAATGTTTACGCTGCTGGCGTATCCGTTGGTAATAATATTTGTGTTATGCGCTTTTTTTTATGTGTTGCTCGAACAAAGTATTATGAGCTGGCTGCCAACTTTTAATAATGATGTTTTAAAATTAAACCAGGTATTAAGTATACAAATGGCCAGTATATTGGCTGCTTCCATTGCCTTAGGTAGATTTTTAGCCGGTATGGTATTAAAAAAATTAAACTGGCTTGTGGTATTGGTAAGCTGCCTGGTACTTGCTGGTGGCCTGGTATATTTTGCCATGCCCGCCATTCAAAAATTTATAGATGGATATAAAGGCAGCGGTATTACGCAATTAAAAGATGTACCCATGATTGCATTTGTATTTCCATTGATTGGGTTGTTGCTGGCACCCATTTACCCGGCCATCAATTCTGTAATATTAAGTTCGCTGCCAAAACCAAAGCATGGTTTAATGGCGGGATTGATTATATTATTCTCTGCATTAGGTGGTTCAACAGGATCGTTAATAACAGGGAATATTTTTGAGCACTATGGCGGGCAAACGGCATTTTATTTTTCCTTAATCCCCATTGCTATTTTAATAACCGGCTTATTTGTTTTTAGCAAGCTGCATAAAAAAACTAAAGCATCAGCAAATGTTTAACCCGTTTGTATATGTCAAACCCTAACTTGTTTTTTATAGAATCATTAAGCCCATTGTATGAAGCCGTACAATCGGCAGGCATTTTTGCAGATAGTAAATTTTTTGTAGATGCTGTGCCTCTACATCCACTTACTGTTATTACAGCACAATACGCTGCTGAAAAAAATGATCCTGCATTTGATTTTAAAAAATTTATTGCCGCTAATTTTATTTTACCCGAAGAAAAAATATCTTCTTATTCATCTGCAAAAAAAACAATTGATACGCATCTGAACGACCTGTGGGAAGAATTGAAAAGAATGCCTGATACATCCGGGGGTACATTAATTCCTTTACCATATCCATACATTGTACCTGGTGGAAGGTTTAGAGAAATTTATTATTGGGACAGTTATTTTACCATGCTTGGCTTACAGGTTTGTAAAAAGATAGATCAGATAGAACATATGGTAGATAATTTTGCGTACCTAATTAATAAACTTGGTTTTATTCCCAATGGAAACCGCACTTACTATTTAGGCCGCTCTCAACCACCCTTTTTTGCATTGATGATAAATTTATTAAGCGAAGAAAGAGGAGTAGGCACTTTATTAAAATACCAGGTAGCTTTAGAAAAGGAATACCAGTTCTGGATGTATGGGGCGGAAGAACTGAATCAACGGAAACCATCAATGCATCATGTGGTACGGTTGGCAGATCATGTTGTTATGAACCGCTATTGGGATGCAAAAGCTGACCCAAGGCCCGAAGCTTATGAGGAAGATAAACATATTGCTACGGCTTCATCAAATGCACCGGAGGTAGTGTACCGGCATATAAGAGCCGCTGCAGAATCCGGCTGGGATTTCAGCAGCCGCTGGTTTAAAGATGGAAAAGAAATGGCAACAATACAAACAACTGATTTAATACCTGTTGATTTAAATTGTTTGTTATTATACCTGGAAGAAACACTGCAAAAAATATATCAGCAACAAAATGATGCAGAAAATGTAAAACTGTTTCAAATAAAAATTAACAACAGGAAGGCAACCATACAACAATATTGCTGGAACGAAGAAGAGGGTTGCTATTTTGATTTTAATTGTGTTGAACAACAGCAGGTACAACATTTTAACCTTGCCACAGTGTTTCCTTTATTTTTTAATGTTGCCACACAGCAGCAGGCAGCAAAAGTTGCAATGCTGGTTGAAGAAAAGTTTGTTTGCCCCGGAGGGGTTGTTACCACTATATATAAAACCGGCCAGCAATGGGATGCGCCCAATGGCTGGGCACCTTTGCAATGGATGGCTTATAAGGGCTTAAAAAATTATGGTTTTACCGCATTGGCCAATCAAATAAAAAATAACTGGCTGAGTAATTGCGAAAAAGTATTTACAGCAACCGGGAAAATGATGGAGAAGTATAATGTTATGGATATTGCTGTTACGGCCGGTGGCGGCGAGTACCCCAACCAGGATGGCTTTGGCTGGACTAATGGGGTATATTTAAAAATGAAAACAGAGCAGGATTAAGCTGGAGCATAAAAAAGTTAAAATTGATATTCTTCTTTTCATCATCTTTAGCTTTGCTAAAACATTTTTCACTATTTATAATTAAGAAAAATAAAGATGATCAAATATAAATTACTCGTACTTTTTCTGGTGTGCAATGTTCAGGTACTTACAGCACAAAAAACTAAAACCTATAACCTGGTTACCGATTTTGGTGCAAAGCCCGATGATAAAACAGATTGTTATCCTGCCTTTGCTAAAGCAGCAGCTGTAATTTCAAAAGCGGGTGGCGGCTCTTTAATAATTCCCAAAGGCAAATACTATATTGCTTCTTATAAAATTGCAGGCGGTACACAAAAAAATAATGTTACAGATATTATTTTTAAGGATTGCACGGGGCTTACCATTGAAGGTAATAACAGCGTAATAAGAGTGAATGGAAATTTTTGGAGAAACAGGGATTACCAGTCTCCGGGGCTGTCTCATTATTATGCATACAACAGCAATGTTTGTGTTTTTAAACTAACCAACTGCAAAAATGTAGTGCTGAAAGATATTGTACTGAATGGCGAGGTAGAAAAAATGCGTAAACCAACCGGTGTGGTGGAAGGTGATTCTTATGGCGTTTTTGTTGCCGACTATGAGCCAGGTGATGTGAGCAGTAATATCAGGCTGCAGAATATTACTGCACATCATTTTGCTGCAGATGGAATTGTAATACAAAGCAGTGGCGAAAATATTGTAATAACCAACTGTAACCTGCATCATAATGCCAGGCAGGGCTTAAGCATTGTTAAAGGCAGTAACATTAAATGTTTATTTTCTTCTTTCGACTCTACAGGCTATGCAGGCACGTATGGCTGGCATGCACCCGGCGCAGGTATTGATGTAGAAAATGAATTTGGTTCTGGTAAACTTAAAAATGTACTCATTCAGAATTGTACTTTCAGAGGTAATAAAGGTTTTCAAATAGTAACAACACCGGCTTCTGATAAAGTAATTATTGATTCCTGTTTTATTTCCGATCTTTCTGCCGGATACTCTGATGGATTAAATGGTGTGGGGATGTATAGCTTAAATTCTACTTTATCCAATTCCATTGTATTTGCAACCATACAGGTTGATCTTGCAGATGCAATTTATAAAGGTGAGTCAGTACAACAGTTCACTAAAAATTTAATTTATTCGGGCCACAGGGGAGCAGTAAGTGCAGATTTTGCCAGGCCAGCCAACATAACGGATAATATTTTTATAATGCTGCCCAATTCGCAGGTAGATACTTACTTTCCTTATATACAAAATCCAAACTGCAGGTTTAACCGTAATATAGTTGCAGTACATACCGACAGGATAAAAAGAGCCCCCAATACGGTTACCTCACTGGCGCAATATACTGCCGAAGTTGTGGATGATTTCTGGATTGTTAATAGTTACGGCTATACAAAAAATAAACTGCAGAAATATTGCTTTTATCCAGCATTTGTCGAATCAAAAAAAATGGGGCATCAGTTTTTTTCACCTAATGAAAAAATAGAGGCACTTATTTTTGAACCAAAAAAAATGTTACTGGCTACGCAGGTAGATAAAATTCTGGCACCGGCTTTTTTTACAGCTTTTAAGCAGACCCGGTTTAATAAAACATTTTTACAGCAGGCAGATACCGTTAGAAAATATACAGCAGGTATTATAGCAGGTGTAAAATAAAAAAACCGAAACAAAAATGTTTCGGTTTGTGCCCACGATCCCGATACTAATCGGGACACGCCCTTGCGAAAGTTCCGATTTAAATCGGGCTATGTCTGCAAGTTCCACTACAGTAAATAAAAAACCGAAACAAAAATGTTTCGGTTTGTGCCCACGAAAGGAATCGAACCTTCACGCCCTTGCGAACGGCAGATTTTGAGTCTGCTGCGTCTACCAATTCCGCCACATGGGCAAACTCTGTTTATTGGTTAATTTGTTAACTGGTTGATTAGTATTGTAGTCTTTAAATTGAATATCCCTGGTAAACCAATAAACTATTAAACCAATTAACTAATCAGGGCTGCAATATTACATCAATCAGCCAATCTCTCCAAAATACGTTGCAGGTATTTTTTCTTAAAGTAGTATTCCTTTACTTTCAGCAGGTTTTCGGTGGTAATGGCGGCATCATTATAATTTTCGATAATGTCCTTTACGCCGGCATAAATATCTTTTTCAAAATTATTAATCAGTCCGGTTGAGTTTGCAGAGAGGTTTTCGTTCAGCTCCATTACTTCCATTAAAAAATCAGGAGGCAGCTGGTACTTTTCTTCTTCCTCCAGTAATCCTTTTAACTGTAATACATATTTAATGGTCTCATCTTCGTTTTTTAAAGTTTTTAATGCTTTATTAATCTGCGACGATGTTTCCAGCGCCTCTGCCTGTTCGTACTCTGTAGCCTGAGTAAAAAAATCGGGATGGAATTTTTTCTGCAGTTCAAAATATTTTTGGGCAAGGATACTTTTATTAACCTGCAGGCTGACAGGAATATCAAATAATTCAAAATAATTCATAGCGCAAAATTACGTAAAGCATTTTTATTGCTGTAAGTATTAGTTAACTTGCCACTTAAATTAAATACAACGATTGATGTTAACCATTGGCTTAATACGGGAAGGCAAAATCCCGGCAGATAACAGGGTGGCACTTACACCGGCACAATGTAAGTGGCTGCACAAAAATTTTGATTCCATCCGTGTAATAGCGCAGCATTCCGATACCCGTTGTTTTAGTGATAAGGAATATGCAACGGCCGGTGTAGAGGTAAAGGAAGATATTGAGGCTTGTGATGTACTGATGGGTATTAAGGAAGTGCCGGTAGAACAATTAATAGCTGGCAAAACCTACTTGTTTTTTTCTCACACCAAAAAGGGACAGGAGCACAATCAAAAATTATTTAAGGCCATTATAAAAAATAAAATTACACTGATAGATTATGAATGTCTTACCCACGAAGACGGGCAACGTATTTTAGGATTTGGTTTTTTTGCAGGCATTGTTGGCGCACATAATGGTATGATGGCGTATGGTAAAAGAACAGGATTATTTAATCTTAACAGGGTTTACCAGCAAAAGGATTACCGTAATTTAATTCATACTTATTTTGGTTTAAAATTACCCAAACTAAAAATTGCTGTAACGGGCAGTGGCCGTGTGGCACATGGTGTTTTGGAAATTATGAATTTGATGGGCATACATGAAGTAGAGCCATTTGAATATTTACACAAACAATTTGATTACCCGGTTTATGTGGATTTAAAAGGCCGTGACCTTTACGAAAGAAAAGATGACGGCACTTACAACAGGGATGATTTTCATTTGCACCCGGAACAATACAAATGTTCTTTTGGGCCATTTGCAAAACAAACAGACATTTTAATGAATGGCATTTACTGGGATAAAAATATTGCACCGCTTTTTTCTGTAGAAGAATTTCAACAGGAAACATTCAGCATTAAAACCATTGCAGATATTACCAACGATTACCACGGTTCTATTGCAATAAATATTGGCGACAGTACACTTGAAGAACCGGTGTATGGCGTTGACAGGAAAACATTGCAGCGGATTGCACCTTATCAAACTGGAGCTGTTGATATAATGGCAGTGGGTAATTTACCTAATGAATTACCAAGAGATGCCTCAAGGTATTTTGGCGAACAACTGATAAAATTTGTGCTGGAAGATCTGCTTAAAGGCGGTTCCGCAACAATTGAAAGGGCAACGATGGTTAAGCAAGGGAGTTTAACGGAAGCTTATGGGTATTTGAAGGAGTATGCTGAGGAAGGAATTAGGAATTAGGAATTGGGAATTTGGAATTGGGAATTGGGAATTGGTTTGAAATTTACAAATAAAGGTAGTAGTCTTTTAAAAGATTTGTGAATTCATCAGAGTATTTACCTTCTTCATTTTTTATGGTAAGTGTTGATTGGTTGGCAATTGTTTTGGGTTTATGAAAAATTAATATGGCTCTGAAGTAATCATGTTTTGGTGTTTGCTTAACTGATATTTTTTTACTGAGATATAAATTTAGCTTCGCAGCTTCTTCTTCAAAATACTTACTGCGGTGATAGGGAAGCAGTACAGCAAAAAAACCTGTTGTATTTAAGAGCCTGTCAGCATTGTGTAATAATTTCTGTAGCGTTAGTGCAGTATCATGCTTTGCAGCATTTTTCTTTTCATTAACCGATTTTAAATCAGCTTCAAAAAAAGGAGGATTGGAAATAATGTAATCATATTTTTTGCCGGTGCTGAATTGTACAATATCGGCATTAAAAATTTCAATCTTTTCTTTGTACAAAGATTGAGTGATATTTTCTTTAGCCTGTTCAAATGCAGGGGTATCAATTTCTACTGTATCAATTGCTGCATGTAGTTTTTGTGCCAGCATTAAACTTAATAAACCTGTGCCGGTGCCAATATCTAAAATATTTTTTATAGCGTCTTGCTTGCCTGATTGTATTTCGTTTGCAACAAAAGCGCCAAACAAACAGGCATCGGTGCAAACTTTCATGGCACACTTATCCTGGTGAATAGTGAATTGCTTAAATTGAAAATAGTTGTTGGACAATTATAACACGAATTTTAAATCACTAATTACACGAATTAAGAATTTCAAAATTAGTGTAATTAGTGTAACCTGCCTGCCGGCAGGCAGGTTGTTTTTAATTCGTGGTTACCATTCAGCTCTTGCGCTTGGGCTTATACTCAACGCTGCAAAATCTTTTTCTAAAAATTTATAGTAGCCTGTTATAGCAATCATTGCAGCATTATCGGTGCAGTATTCAAATGCAGGTATAAAAGTTTGCCAGTGCATTTTTTGTCCCAGTTCGGTAAAAGCTTTTCTTAAACCACTGTTGGCGCTTACGCCACCGGCAAGGCAAATATTGGTTACACCGGTTTCTGCTGCTGCCTTTTTTAGTTTATTCAGTAAGATGCTTACAATCCTGTTTTGTATCGATGCACAAATATCATTTATGTTTTCGTTGATGAATTGTTTTTGTGCAGCCTCATCTGCTAAAAATTCTTCTTTAAATAAATTACTTGTGCCAGCATTTTTTAAAAAATAAAGAATAGCAGTTTTTAATCCGCTGAAACTAAAATTCAATCCTGCTATTTGTGGCTCAGGAAATTTAAACCTGGCAGGGTTTCCCAATGCAGCATGTTTATCAATTAACGGCCCGCCGGGATATGGTAATCCCAGCAGTTTTGCACTTTTATCAAATGCTTCACCTGCAGCATCATCAATTGTTTCGCCAATTACTTTTAGTTTGTTGGGTGCTTCGCACAATACAATTTGTGTATGCCCGCCACTAACTGTTAAACATAAAAACGGGAATGCCGGCTTTTTATCTGCAATAAGATTAGCCATTACATGTGCCTGCATATGGTGTACTGCAATTAATGGTTTATCTAAAGCCAGCGATAATGATTTTGCAAACTGTGTGCCTACCAATAAAGAACCAATTAACCCGGGGGCTTGTGTAAATGCAATCGCATCAACAGCCGACAGTTGACAGTTGGCTGTTGTCAATGCAGCATCTACCACGGGTACAATATTTTGCATATGTGCCCTGCTGGCCAGTTCGGGTACTACGCCGCCATATTTTTCATGTACAGTTTGGTTGGCAATATAATTGGATAAAATTTTCCCGTCCACGCAAATGGAGGCAGATGTTTCGTCGCAGGAAGATTCAATTGCTAAAATGCAAATACTTTTGCCGCCATTCCCACTAACCAACGGAAAGTTTTTTGAAGTTTCTGACATTTAATAAATACGCTTTGATAAAAGTTGAGCAAAGGTATGCAGTACAAGAGTGCGACGCAACGATGATGCCATGAAAAATAAATGGTTGGAGCAAAAAATAATAAAGTATAATCTTCGCTTTAATCTCCTCCATTTCCCTTCTTTTGGGGAAGGATAGGATGGGCTTTAACTCCGTATTGCCACCACAGGATCCATCTTCGCCGCTCTTCTGGCAGGGATGATACCTGCTAAAATACCTACCACTATACAAATAACAACAGTAATGGCAAGCATGGGTACAGAAATATATACCGGAAATTTAAGCGGCCCGGAAAGTATTAACGTTAATATGTAAACCAAAAACAAACCAAAGGCACCACCAATAATACAAAGCAGTGCAGCCTCCATTAAAAACTCAAATAAAATGCTGCTGCGTTTTGCACCAATGGCTTTTTTTAAACCAATTACTGCTGTACGTTCCTTTACAGTTACAAACATAATATTGGCAATGCCAAACATCCCTACAATAAGGCTGATACCACCAATTACAGCACCAATAATATTCAGGGTTACAAACCATTGCGAAATAGCTTTACTGAATGCTTCAACGGTGTTAAGTGAAAAGTTATCATCCTGGGTTGGCCCCAGTCTTCTTATTTGACGCATTATACCTTTCAGTTCGTTACTTAATGCTGTTGGGGAAACACCTTCTTTTCCTTTTGCAATTAATATCGGGTTACTCCATTCTTCCTTAAACATCTGTTTGCAGAAAAAGTAAGGCATCATCACGCAATTATCATAATCCCAGCCTATAAAATTTTTGCCTTGTTTTTTTATAATTCCAATTATGGTTGCTTTTTTGCCTTTTATGTCAATATGTTTGCCAATAGCCCGGTCGGCGTTGCCAAATAAATTTTCGGCGTTTGTAAAACCGATAACGCAAACATTAGTGCCTGCATTAAATTC
>JAYVJU010000328.1:0-2595 GCA_043769035.1 Ferruginibacter sp. | reverse complement strand
AATATCCATTTCTACTTTCAGCCTTTCTTCAAAACGCATGTGCTCCAGTGCAAGATAATCTTCTACAATATTTAATTCTCTTTGCAGGGTAACCGTTTCCGATTTTTCGGCCTGCATACTGCTGCGTAAAATATTGCTCAGTTCTGTAATTGCTTTTCTTGCCCGTTCGGGGTTTTCATCTACCAATGCTCTTATACTGTTTAAAGAGTTAAAGATAAAATGCGGATTGATATGCGATTTGATGGTTTTTAATTCCAGCTCTTTCACCGTACTTTCTAATTTCAGCCGGTCCAGCTGGTCTTTACGGTTTTTTTCAACATAATGGTAAACGATGTAGATCAAAAACCAGAGTGCAATCAGCAAAATGTTTTGATAAATGCCAATGAGTTCTGTTTTATCCTCGTACTTCCATTCTCCTTTATTATCCCTGTGCCAGCCGGTATTTTTTTTAATGTCGGATATGGTTTTAAGGCTTACAGAATCTTTTAAAGGGGCAGTGCTGTAATAAGATATTTTATTAAGCCCTGCATCAGCTTCGGCTTTTTGTGCTTTGGCTAATTTAAACTTTTTGATGTAATTGTCGAAGGAGTAAGGGGTGTTGTGTTCTATTGCATTGCCGCCATAAGATTGCAGTAAGGCAGCGCCTACAATGCCGATAATAAACAGCACTAAAAATTTATTAAAAGAAAATTTAAGCCAGTGTGTTTTTTTTACGATTGTTCTTAAAAGGTGGGTAGAAAGCATACCGGCCAGTAAAAAAATACCAAGGCTTACCAGGTATTCATTTTCTCCACCATGTTGTGCAAACTGCTCCCTGAACACCACCAGCGTAAAATAAACTAATGTAAGCCCGTATATTCCCCAGCCCAAAATCTGGCACAACCAATATCTTACATTTACCTTACCCATGCTGCAAAATTATACTACAATGTAGTGAAATTACGGTGCCATTTGATTAATGGCGAAATGGTGGTTTGGGAGGTTGGTATCAATAATTTGTACCGGCAACTAAGGCTTTCAATATTTTTTTAAACTTATACAACCCTTTATATTATAATTCAATCTAAGGGGTATTAATTAAAAATCTAAAAACAATCAGCATGTCATTTAATCTTATTGATGCAGCAAAAGGTCTCTTTACTAACGAACTGGTAAATAAAGCAGGGGCATATTTAGGCGAAAGCGAAGCCGGGGTAACCAAGGCCATCGGCGGTATATTGCCAGCGGTTTTAAGCAGCCTGCTAAATAAAACTGCTACGCATGAAGGGGCAGGTGCCGTAGCAAATATGGTTGCAGAAAACAACACTCCGGGTATTTTAAATAATCTTGGTGGTTTTTTTGGCAACGATAATGGCGGGTTATTAAACAAAGGAGCCAATTTATTAAGTGGTTTATTCGGCAGCCATTCAAATACGGTTACCAACCTTATTTCAAATTTTGCTGGTGTTAAATCATCTTCGGCTTCTTCTTTATTAAGTATGGCAGTGCCTGCCGTTTTAGGTTTATTGGGTAAACATTCATCTGGCAGCGGCGCAAGTGGTATAGCTTCTTTATTAAGCAGCCAGAAAGATAATATTGCTGCCGCAGTACCTGCGGGTTTAAACCTTAGCAGTGTGTTGGGAGACTTTGGTGGTAAAGTAAGTGATATCAGCAGTAGTGCTACAGCAACTGCAACGCATTACGCAAATGAAACAGTAGAAAATAAGGGAAGTGGCTTACGTATTTTATTGCCCCTGCTTTTATTGACAGCTTTGGCAATGGGAGCTTATTATATGTTTGGAAAAGGATGCAATAACACTACGGAAGTTATTGCTGATGGGGCAGATTCATTACACTCAAAAACAAAGCAGGTGGCCGGCGATGTAAAAGATGCTGTTATTAGCAGTGTTGGTAAATTAGATTCATTAACAGGCGAATTTAATTATAATCTGGGCAATACTGTAACCATTGATTTACCCAATGGTGCCGGTAAACTTGAAGTTGGCGAAAACTCAACCGAAAATAAACTGTATAAATTTTTATCCAATTCTGGTTCGGTTATTGATACCGTAAAAGGCAACTGGTTTGAATTTACCAATGTAAGATTTAAAACAGGCAGTTCGGTAATTACAGATGAATCGATGGTACAGTTGAAGAATATGGTAGCCATCAGCAAAGCTTATCCAACTGCACAATTTAAATTAGGCGGATATACTGATAACACGGGCAGTGCTGCAGGTAATGTGGCTTTATCTCAAAAAAGAGCAGAGGCGGTTGTAAGTATGTTGCAAAAGCTGGGTGCAGCAGCAGCTTCAATTGCCGGTGCTAAAGGCTATGGCCCCGAACACCCGATCGCTGATAATGGAACGGAAGAAGGAAGAGCACAAAACCGCAGGGTTGCAGTAAATGTAAAAGCGAAATAATTTTTTCAGGCATGATGAAAATAAAAGGCCCCCGTTTTTGCGGGGGTTTTTTTATGGATTACTTTTTCCATTCTTTATTGTTGAAGCTGGCATCTACGCATTAAATGCTATGACAAATTCTTTTACAAAATCTTCTAATTTTGTTTTGCTTAATGTAGGCCTGTTTTTAAAATAATCTTCCTGCATTTTTCCT
>JAYVJU010000327.1:0-9683 GCA_043769035.1 Ferruginibacter sp. | reverse complement strand
TACTCTTTCCATTTCTCCGCATTCTTTTTAATAAACATTGCCTCCCTCATACCTAAGGTGCTTATTTACATAATTTAATACCCTACAAATTGCTGTTTTTTTTATTAATAAAAAAATTCCTTTTTTATTAATCTTGATTTTTCTGTTCGTATTTTGCATATACATGTCGATAATACAAATAGCCACCCCATTTAATATTGATATAGAATTTGAAATTGCAGAGTTTCATAAACGCCTGCTTGCGGCTATTATCGACCTGACCCTGCTTATCATTTACATTTATGCTATGCTGCGGCTTTTGGTTGGCGGATTTCATGTAGGGGAAGGTAGTATGGGCTTTTCCATATTACTGCTGTTGTTGCCCACATTATTCTATTCTTTATTTACCGAGTTATGGATGAATGGGCAAACCATAGGAAAAAAAGTAATGAAGATTAAAGTGGTAAGCCTTGATGGTGGTGAAGCTACTTTAGGGCAATACCTGCTGAGATGGTTTTTGCGTTTTTACGAATGGGGCTTTATAATAATCGGGTTATTCTATTCAAATGTTGGCGCTGGTATTGTAGTGCTGGTATTAGGAGGTATCAGTACCATTATTATTGTTGCAGTTACTACCAAAAGTCAGCGCCTTGGTGACCTGGCTGCCGGCACAGTTGTGGTAAATACAAAAACAAAACTTACCATTGACGATACGATTTTTGTAGAGGTTAATAAAACGGATTACAAAGTAATATTTCCTGATGTTATGCGACTTAGCGACAGGGATATAAACACCATTAAAAGCGTGGTGATGCAGGCGGGTAAAACCGGCAATTACGAAATGTGTAACCGGGTTGCGATGAAGGTTAGAGATGTTTTGAAAGTAAGTACCGATATGCACCCCGACCAGTTTTTAGAAAAACTGCTGGAAGATTATAATTACCTGGCTACAAGAGAATAAAAAATATCACCTGCTTTAGAAAAGCAGGTGATAAAAATATTTTTACCTGAAACCGCCGCCTACACCAGCTACTAATACCACCAGTAAAGCAAGTGTAATAATTACTAGTACAACAATAGTAAGTATGCCTAAAATTTTAAAATAAGTGGCCATCTTATTAAGGCCAAGGGCAAAATGACCCTGATCTGTTTGCTCAATACCTTTTTTAATATTTGTAGCTGCGGCAAGTAAAGTAATGTTTAATGCAAGAGAAATTGCCACAGAAATAATAAGGCTGAACATGCCGCTGCCAGCTGAACTACCAACCTTACCTATAGCCATTATTGTAGAAATAACTGTAAGGCCGAGTGATACAAAACCAACTATGGCATTAATATTTGCCCATTGAGCAATAGCACTGAATTGCGATTTCCCTTCCTCATCAATATCGACTTCAAATATGCTTTTATCCTGAAAATTATCCATAACTAAGTTTTAAAGTTTAACTAAATAGATTGAAAATGTTCATTAACAAACCGAGAATTGCGAAAACACTGGTAATAATAAAAAAAGTACGCAGCGATTTTAGAGCGCTGTTGAATTCTGTTGTGCTTTCGCTTAAAAGCCCGGTTTTTATCTTTCGGGAAAAATCAAAAAGAAAATAGTAAATACCAGCCATTATAGCTACCACTACTACAATGATTATGATAAATATATAACTGTCAAAACCACCCAAAACATCATAAACACCACCCAGCCGCTTAAAAGTACTGGTGAGTTGAGAGCCTGCAGCAATGCCAAACAGCAATATTAAACCGCAGGCAACAAACATTACAATTGAAATAAATCTTGCCCACCTGCTGGCATCATTAAGGTTTTGCCGCACTTCTGCGTCAACCTGCAGGCCCATATTTGTCAAATGATCATTCTGAAAATTCTCCATAAATAGTTTTTTGGTTAAAAGATATAACGAATATGTAAAACTTTATCCATACTGCAAAACAAACGGCGTTGAAAATTTCAACGCCGTAAATTATTAATTATATAGAAACAGTAGTGTTCCGTTTAAACTAAAAGGTTTTCCGTTTCGAAGCAGCTGGGTTAACCGGGCTTTGTTCAATACAGCCTTTTTTAATCTTTCGTCTTTATTGCTTTATAAGAGAGCTTTTATATTCCCATGTGCCGGATTGAATTTTTAAATGATACATGCCATTGCTAATTACCGGTAACGGAAGTTGTTGTGATTGATAAGGAACTGTTTTTTGCAGCACCAGCCTTCCCGCCATATCATGGATGGTAACGGTCATTTTATTTAATGGCGCATTACCCGTTTGTATATTCAACTGGCTTTGTACTATAGTAGGATATGTTTTATCAATAAATAACAGTACTCCATCAGGCGAAAAGCGGATAGTATTGGAAAAACTGAAACGGCTGTCAACATCCACCTGCTGAATACGATAGTAAATAGAACCTTGTGTAGCAGAAACCGTTGCATCTGTATAATCATACCAAGTAGAGCTTACCGAATTACCGCCACTATGCTGTGTAGGTACTGTTGCCACATTTGAAAACTGTTGCTGACCATTTTGGTAATAACGTTGAACAGTAAAATGATGATTGTTTATTTCTGTCTCTGTTTTCCAGCGAAGTTTGGCAGCACTATTTTGCCATTTTCCGTTAAGCACAATTCCGGTAACGGGTAAAGCATTGCCCGGAGATGATAATGTCCACCGGGAAAATCCAGCAACTCCAGTCTTTTCTACATAATTTGTAAAAAGGTCTCTTGTGGTAAAGTTCTCATTTGTCCAACTGGTAGTATTGATGCTCTTCCATAACATCAATGTATTCTCAGTTAATCCATTTAATTCAGCATCAAAATACTTAAACCGGAAAGTAGCGTTAAGCCCCGTGTTGTTTGCCGGTGTAATGTCAAAATATCGATTAACACTATTGCCTGCACCTGCACCATTTACCTGCGATTGATGACCACGGCGTATAATAGTACTCCCCAGGTTTGCAGCAGAAGTAAGAGTAGCACCTAAATTACCAGAATTAGCAGCGGACGGTGCATTCAATGTATTGATAATTTCTATGTAACCACCAGTGGTACCTGTAATACGACTGCTTTCTATTTCTCCAATCAGTAATGCAGTGGGGGCAAGACTGATGTTAAAACCGTTAAGGTCGAGATAACCTGTTATAAAACTGATTTGATTATCAGCATTAATATTCCGTTGCAATAACAGCCGGTTATTGGTTCCTTTTGCTACCTCAAGAATATTAAATCTTATTGTTTGGGTACCGCTGATAGTGGTATTGCTATTGCCCGAAAAGTGAACAGTTCCTGCTGCCTGGTCAAAAATACCGTTATTCACAAAATCAATATCCTGCAAGGAAAGTATTGCGGCTCCTGTCATTTTTATTTCTGCGCCATTGGTTATTTGCAGTTGGGCATTTAACTGCAGGCTTGTAATAAGTGAAATAATTATGGTGAGTTTTTTCATATACAGCAATTATAATTGTAATAGAAATTGTTGTAGCCATTCTTTTTCATAATTGAAAAGTTTAATGATTAATAAAAACGATTATCATGACCGATAAATAGGTGGAAAAATTATCGAGGTTTCAATATTTACTATTGTGTATGATTATAAGCAACAAAACTAAAATCCTCATCTGCCGCAAAGCCGCTGATAGGAGTTAGCCGTACTCTGTAAGTATTAGTACCGAAGCCCATATACCTGCTATTAAATACATGTTCTAAATTGCTTCTGAGACTAGTTACTGAACCAACGATTACTGTTAGATTACCAAACGAGGGGCAAACTATATCATAAATTCCTGTTTGTACTTTCGTAACAGTTATATTATTGGTGCCATATACTCCCAGGGTTGACGTTTCTGTTAAAACTCTGCCGTAGCAAATGGGTAGCAAATTGCTGTTACCTGTAACTGATGTTGTTATTTTTCCTTCTGTATTTATATCTCCAGCAGGATTTATTGTAATCCTGTCATTTCCATTCATCCTTACTACCACATTACCTGTTGTATTGCCACTGTTGGTTCCAAGTCTCAGGTTATCGCCAGATAATTGTACAAAGCCAGTACTTACACCAGCACTTTTCAATTGCAGTATAGCCGTTGCATTATCAATTATCATAGAACTGTTGCTGCGGATATTTCCACTAACATCCAACCGTTCTCCGGGTCCGGCAGTGTTGATACCTACGTTATCGCCAATGTTAAACATCTGGCCGCTGCCACCACCTGTCCAGGCATCATTATTAATTAAAATTTTCCAGCTGCCACTCTGCCGCTGATTTAATTCGTTGGTAGTTAAATTGTAAATAAGCAAGCCTTCGGCAGGCGATGCAATAGCGTTTCGGTCAGTAGTGCTCATTCTGGGTATCAGTAATCCTTTGGTAGTGCTGTTAATGTGTAGTGCTGCACTGGCGTTAGGTGTGGTAGTACCAATGCCTACATTTTGTGCCACTAACAAATAGCATTGCGTAATTGCCAGTATGCAAGTAATAATTCTTTTCATGGTAAATAAGTTATTTAGTTATTGATATATAAGATAACTCAAAGATGAAAAATTAGCTATGATATGACAATAGCGAAAATGGGTGAAAAGGGAGAGAGCGGTTATACTATTTTATCACGGAGTGCAATGGATACAGCCTCGGTACCAGAGTGTACATGCAGTTTGGCATAAGTATTAGTTATATGCGATTTTACAGTATCAACAGAAACAAATAATTCTGCAGCTATCATTTTATAACTTTTTCCTGCCACCAGCAGTTGCAATACTTTTTTTTCCTGGTTGGTAAGATTATAGTCTTTAGCAGGAACAGCCGGTTGTAAATTATGTTTAAAAAGTTCTAATACTTTTCTTGCAATACCGGGTGTTATGGGTGAGCCACCGGCATGCACATCTTTGATGGCCTGCAAATAGCCATCCGGAGTAGTTGATTTTAAAATATAACCGGAAGCCCCGGCGCAAATGGCATCGAAAATATAATCATCTTCAAAAAAAACGGTTTGAATAAGAATGGTGATTTCCGGAAAATATTGTTTTATGATTTTTGTTGCTTCTATTCCATTCATACCCGGCATTTCAATATCCATCAATACGATATCGCAGGGATAAACTTCAAGATTAGTAACCAGGTCACGGCAATCGGGCCAGGCACCGGTACAGGTAAAGCCATCAGCGGTATGCAGCAGCAGTTCAAATGTTTCCCGCAGGTGTTTATTGTCTTCAAATATGGCTACCCTTATCAAAGCATTTTTCTTTTTACAAAGTTGATAATAATATAATTGTCTTCAATAGCGAAATAGGGTGAACTTATAACGGAATGGTTAATTGTACCACCGTTCCTTGTCCTGGCTCTGCTAATATCTCAAGATGCCCATTCAATTCTTTAGCCCTGTTCTTCATATTATCCAGCCCATTACCTCTTCCGGTAGTTTCAGGCTTAAAGCCTTTTCCATAATCCTTTATCAGCAGTTGTAATTGTTTGTTTGCTGATTGTACTTTTATTTCTACTTTTTCAGCGCCGGAGTATTTTACCGCATTGTTCAGTGCCTCTTTAAAAATGAGGTACAGGTTCTTTCGTTGCTCCATCGTCAATTTTACTTTTTCTAACTCATCTAATTCAATAATTGTATCAATGTTTTTACTGCTGCATATTTCATAAGCAAATCTTTCCATTCGTTCTTTCAGGCTGCTTCCTTCGCTTTCGCCAGCCTTTATCATCCATACAATATCTCCCATTTTATCCATTGTCTCTTTTGCATTAATACTCATTCTTGTCAAAATATCTTTATGTGCGGTATCACTACCCGGTTGTTGGGTAGCTATCTGGCTTAGCATATGTATGCTGCTAAGGGAGCTTCCTACTTCATCATGCAGGTCGGCCGCTATTTGATTTCGGAGCTCCAGTTCTTTCATCTGCTGCCGCAACCGGTTACGGTTTATTAAAAGACCAATGCCAAGTATAGCCAGTAAGCCAATAGCGGCAGATGTTATTAGTAAGAACCGTTGCTGTTTTAATTTTTGCTGTTGTATCTCTTTGTCCTTACCAAGTAAAAGTATTTCCTTATCCTTTTCATCTACTTTAAAACTGGTTTGCATAGCGGCAATATCTTTAGCAAACTGTTGCTTAGTAAGGCTATCATTTATTTCTTTGTTTATTTTGAGAAATTCAAATGCCATGCCGGGGTCTCCTGACTTAGAAAAAGCTTCGGCCAGCAAATCGGAAGACTCAAACTGAATATTGATATTATTTTCTTTTTTTGAAAGATTGAAAGCCTTTTGTCCAGCTTCTATGGCCTGAGAAAATTTTTGTTGTTTTAAATATACACTGCCCAGGCATTCATAAGCAGTTGCCATTTGTGTTTTATTATTTTGTTTTACGGCAAAATCCATTGAAAGAATAGCATACTTTTCTGCCAACTGAATATTATTAGCCTGTAAATAGGCATCGCTCAGGTTTTCATGATACATGGAAAGATTGTTAAAGTCTTTAAGGCTGTCGCCAATTGTAATGGCGTTTAAAAAAGAAGTGATAGATTTTTCGTAGTTACCAAGATGCTTGTAAACATTGCCATTATTATTTAATACAATGGCAGACATCTGCTTGTTGCCAATCTTGTTATACAATTTGTAAGCTTTATCATAGTACCCGGCACTTTGTTGCCATTGCTCTTGCATATAATATACGGATCCTATCGTCTGAAAAACTCTTGCTCTTCTATCATCATTATTTGCCTTTTCTGCAAATTGCAGTGACGTATCGCAATCTTTTAAAGATTGATTCAGGTTGTTCAATTGCATATAAATGTCAGCCCTGTTGAGATAGGCAAGAGCCAGCCGGTTAGGGTCAATGGCCCTATGAGAATAATATATAGCCGTATCAATATACGCCAATGCTGAATCAAGCTTTGAAGCAGAATTGTAGCAGGCAGAAATATTAAGTAAACAACCGGCAACACCTTTATCGAAGCCAAGCTTTTTTCCAAGAAAAACCCCAGCTTTACCATACTCAACAGCTTTTAGTGGGTCTGTACTTCTTACTAATCCTGCCAGCATCCGGTATGCAATAACTTTACTCGTATCTTCTTTTGAAGTGGGTAAAGTCTTAAGTAATGAATCTATGACCGGGTTTTGGGCCTGTATGCTGTTAAATGATAACGCAATTAAAACAAGTAGTACCAGAAACGTTTTTTGCATTTCCTAATTTACACAAAACTTATTAGTTGATACTATTAAATTAGAAAACCGCCCAATCTGAGCGGCTTTTTTTAACATTCAAGCACAAGATTCCTTCTTTTATATGTAGAGCAGTCACAGAGAATTAAATTAGCCCTACGGCGGCCGTTGTGTTTAAAACGGAATGCACACAGCGGGTTTCAGGATATTGATCTTATCTATACTGCAAAACAAACGGCGTTGAAATTTTTTCAACGCCGCAGCAAATCAATTATATAAAACCTAAAATTAGTATGCTCTTGCAAACAACACTCTTTGAGTACTTGGCTTGCCGGTTAAAATACATGTACCTTCCTCCTGTTTATTATCTAAAGGAATACAACGTATTGTGGCCTTCGTTTGCTCCTTAATTTTCTCTTCTGTTTCTCCGGTACCATCCCAATGGGCAGCAATAAATCCACCCTTATCATCCAGTAGTTTTACAAAATCATCCCAGGTATCGGCGTTAGTGATGCGTTCATTTCTAAAAGCTAAAGCACGGTTATAAATATTTTGCTGAATGTCGGCTAATAGATTTACCACATAAGCAGAGAGGCCTTCAATGCTCACACTGCTTTTTTCCTTGGTATCACGCCTGGCCAGTTCCACTACTTTATTCTCAATATCACGTAAGCCCATTGCAATACGAACCGGTACACCTTTTAATTCATGTTCAGCAAATTTCCATCCTGGGCGGCTGTTATCGTTGTTATCATACTTTACTCTTACGCCGAGTGCTTTCAGTTCTGCCATCAATGCGTTTGCCTTTTCATCTATCACAGCTTTACTTTCTTCGCCTTTATAAATAGGCACAATTACAACCTGCAACGGTGCAATTTTAGGCGGCATTATTAAACCCTGGTCATCACTATGTGCCATTATTAAGGCACCAATTAAACGGGTACTTACACCCCAGGATGTTGCCCAAACATAATCAAGCGTATTATTCTTATCGCTGAATTTTACATCAAACGCCTTGGCAAAATTTTGCCCTAAAAAGTGCGACGTACCAGCCTGTAATGCCTTGCCATCCTGCATTAAAGCTTCTATGCAATACGTATCTTCTGCGCCGGCAAAACGTTCGTTGGCAGTTTTTACGCCTTTAATTACCGGTACCGCCATCCATTCTTCTGCAAATGTTGCATATACATCCAGCATTTTTTTGGTTTCTTCAATGGCTTCTTCTTTGGTGGCATGTGCAGTGTGGCCTTCCTGCCATAAAAATTCGGCAGTACGTAAAAATAACCGGGTACGCATTTCCCAACGTACCACGTTTGCCCACTGGTTAATTAATAAGGGAAGATCACGGTAAGATTGTATCCAACCCTTATACGTATTCCATATAATAGCTTCACTTGTTGGACGGATGATCAATTCTTCTTCCAGTTTTGCCTCGGGGTCAACCATTAACTTACCTGGTTTTTCCGGATCATTTTTTAAACGGTAATGTGTCACTACGGCACATTCTTTGGCAAATCCTTCCGCATTTTTCTCTTCCGCTTCAAACAAGCTCTTCGGCACAAACAACGGGAAATAGGCATTTACGTGTCCGGTTTCTTTAAATTTTCTGTCCAGCACATCGCGCATGTTTTCCCATAAGGCGAACCCATAAGGTTTTATCACCATACAACCACGCACGGCAGAGTAATCCGCTAAGTTGCCTTTCAGGACTAAATCATTGTACCATTCTGAGTAATTTTCCGCTCTGCTTGTTATTTCCTTGCTCATTTTATTAGTTATTGAATTGTAGAATTATTGAATTGTTGCCTATTTTCAGATAAACCCTTAATTAACATAGTTTGGTATGCTTTTTGAAACTAAAATAGTATAATTTTGGTTTATAAAATTAAGGGATTTAAGATTGCCAAAAGATTAAAATTCATTGACATGAAAAATATAGTTATTTTTTCCACTTTACTGTTCTGTTTATTCCAGATAAATACTACAAATGCACAGGATGATGTGTATGATGCTCCTAAGCCCAAACAGGTAAAAGTAAAACCCACTTATACTGCTCCCGCTGAACAACCCGAAAAGATAATTCCCGTAGAAAAAACACAGCCTTATACCGAGGAAGGAAATTCAACATCGCGTATGCAATCACCGGCAAGTAACAATAACTACAGCAGAAATAATGATAATAACTATAGCTCAAATAACGACAACTATAGCGATGATTTCAGCACAGACTGGGGTTACGGTTACTCCGACAGAATAAGAAGATTTCACAATCCAAACATTCAATTTAGTTATGGATTTAATAACTGTAATAATAATTGGAACAGTAATTTTTATGATCCTTATAATTCTTATAATAATAATGTGTATAATAATTTTTCATTTACACCAAGTTGGACTTATGGTTATAGTAACTACAACAATCCGTTTTGCACAAATACACAAGTAATAATTATACAAACTGGTTTTAATAGTTGGTATAATAATGGTTTTTATAATCCTTATTCTTATTTTGGAAATAGCTTTGGAAATAGTTTTGGTTGGAATGGG
>JAYVJU010000326.1:0-3135 GCA_043769035.1 Ferruginibacter sp. | reverse complement strand
CGTTAAACGGGTTAAATAAATACAGCGGAACAGACATTTTGCCTGTTTCAAAACCAAGTAACAAACCCATATCATTGTTCAGCCTGCTACCATATAATTTTGTTTGCTGTACACTTATCCCTCCATAAAATTTATTGCCTATTTTACTTCCCAGCTCCGACCAGTTATAAAAAAAATTTTCTTCATTGTTTTCTTTGTTAACTGTGTATTGCAACTGTGCCGAAAAAAATATTTTTTTATATTCAATATCTATATTCATTGCCGCTGACCCGCCATTATATTTTCCAAAAACAACTCCCAGCATTGGGGTTACTGAATAATTTATTTTTTTTCCGCCAGTGAAATTTTTTCCAGCGTAAAGCGAACCTGTCTGCAGCTCTTCATAATTATACCTTGCTTCTGCATAAAAACCATGCTTACCGGTATAATGCAATACAGGCATCCACACATAAGCTTCGTTGCGGCTGATAGAATGATAATTCTCTACGCCGCTTTTACTTTGTGCTGCTGCATTTATTTTAAGCATGCATAGCAACACTAAGCAATTCAGATGTTTGTATTTTATTTTTATGTTTTTCAATTACAATTACTTCGGATGTTATTAATTTGTCCATTATACTCAGCTCTTTTAAAAATGGGTTCCATTGAAAAATAAGTTTATCAATAGGTTTCCATAAAATAACCCAGGTAAGCACTTCCAGGCCGTTATGAAAAGTTTCATGCAATATTTCGTTGGTAAATAAAAAAGAATAGGCTGTTTGAAGTGCTATAACAATGGCGAGGCTTACACCAAGAGTTTTAAAGCTGCGGCGTTTAAACCTGTCAAACTCACTTTTTTTAATGGCTTTTTTTACCATATAGTGCCGCTTAACAGCATGCATTAATGCATCAGCAAATTTTTTGTCAGCAACTCTTGAACAGATAACCTTAAATTGAATTTGAGATGAACGCCTTGCAGAACTTATAGAACTGGCAATGTAATCCTGAATTTCATTGCCCAGTTGCCGCTTATAAAGCGGCGCAGGATCATGCGGATTGAAGTAATCATAAACGTTGTCCTCATTTAGGGATAGGAAGACGCTAATTCTTCGGGTTAAAGATTCGTTCATTACTCGGTTTTTGTAAGGATATAAGTTTAAATAATCTGCCTATTGGATTAACAAATTATTTCATGGATAAAAGTAGAATAGAAAAAAAAAGAAACCTGTAAAGTAAAGTGTATACTTTATGTAGGATAATCACTACAGTTTAAAACATTAAAACAAGGTATTTTTTGAAAGAACACTACGTAGTTGCAGCACAAAAACCAGAGCAGGTTTACTATAATCTTACAGATGTACCATATACATTAAAAGGCTGAAGAAACTTTTATTAGCGTGGAGGTATTTATTTATTGCTTAGCGATATTTTTTATGGAACAGCATTAAAAAATACTGTTCCATTTGTATTGCTGAAATTATTATTTTATCGTCTTCTCATAGGCTTTATATACGGCATCTAACTTTGTAATGTAAATGCTGCGGCCATGTGTACCCACCACCAGTTCACTCTCCCTTTGCTGTATTACAATATCATGTACCGGCACACGGGGTAAATTATTATCCAGTGTCATAAATGTTTTACCCATATTAAAAGATGCGTACAAACCATTATCGCTGCCCACATAAATTATGTTTTCTTTTTTCGGATCTTCTTTAATTACATTTAATGGCTCTGCAGGCAAATCATTGCCAAGCTGTGTCCAGGTGGTGCCGTAATCTTCACTTACAAATAAATACGGATTAAAGTTATCGTTGCGGTAAGCATTTAATGTTACATATACCCTCGACTCTTTGTAAGCTGATGCCGTAACACGGCTCACATATAAACCCTGTACAGCTTTGGGTAATGCTATACTGATCTTTGTAAAAGTATAACCGCCATCTTTACTCACATGTATATTTCCATCATCGGTACCAATATATAATAAGCCAAATTTCATTGGCGATTCTGCAATAGTTGTTGAAGTACCAAATGGTATATCGCCGTCGTGTCCACCATTGGTTAAATCGCCGCTAAGTGTTTCCATCTTTTCGGCTTTTTGTAAACTGCGGTGAAATTTATTGGTGCCATAATAAAAAACATCCTGGTTATGCCTGCTTAACCAAATGGGGGTTTGCCAGTTAAACCTAAATTGAGGTTCCCCTAAATCGGGTTGCGGATGAATAAACATGCCCCTGCCGCCATCAGTATTTTTGCGACTGTAAAAACCAAATTGAGAACCTGAATAGACCGTTTTATTATCTCTTGTATCTATCTGTACCTGCATACCATCGCCACCACCAATATTTTTCCAGGGGTATGGCGTTTCGTAATTCCATTGGTCAATATCTTTTGTTGTGGAAGAACCAAACCAGGTACCATTATCCTGCAGGCCACCGTAAACATTATAAGGTTTTGCATCATCCACATTAATATTATAAAACTGGCCTACGGATGGCGTATTAATTTTAAACCAATGCTGGCCATTATCATAAGTAATATTACAGCCGCCATCATTTGCAGTAACCCAGTGGCTTTCCCTGTTTGGGTTTATCCAGCAACCATGCCAGTCGGAATGTGTAACGCCACCTTTATCAGTTGATTTAAATGTTTTACCGCCATCATTACTCAGCATTAAACTAACTCCGCTGATCACCACTTTGTTTTCATTGGCAGGAGCTACTGTTATTTTTCCAAAATAGTAGCCATAGGTACTATACAAATTTAATGGTGCAGTATTTACTTTTTTCCATGTAGCACCTGCATCATCACTCCTGTAAATTTCGCAACCAATAATTGGTGTTTCAAATAATGCAGCATTGGCATCAAACAAATATTCATACACAGCCGTGGGTTTTACTTTATCATACTTTACTAGTTCCTTAACTGTTGCTGCTTTGTATTTTTCCGGAAAATTATTGTCTGCCAAAAAGCTGTCTAATTTTTTATCATCAAGCGTTAAAAATTTTTCTTTAGATAAATCTTTAAAATCTTTAAGCACATAATTAGTATCTGCTTTTTTGGCTGCAGTATCGGGCCGGTGATTTTGATTATCAACTATTGCATAAATAATATTTGGGTTGGCTGCATAAACTGCCACACCAATTCTTCCTA
>JAYVJU010000325.1:0-18698 GCA_043769035.1 Ferruginibacter sp. | reverse complement strand
AGAAAAGCGATCGACCTGCAAAAAGTAAAATATGTGGTATTGGATGAGGCCGATGAAATGCTGAACATGGGCTTCAGGGACGATATTGATTTTGTATTGAAGAATACCATCAACCGCGAAAGCACCTGGTTATTCAGCGCTACTATGCCACCTGAAGTAAGGGCCATTTCCAAAAATTATATGGAAAACCCCAAAGAAGTTACGGTAGGTAAAAAGAACAGCGGCAATGTAAATATCGATCACCAGTATTCAATAGTACCGGCACATCATCGTTACGAATCTTTAAAGAGGTTGATTGATTTTAACCCCGGCATGTACGGTATCATCTTCACACGTACCAAGGCTGATGCACAGGAAGTTTCAGAAAGATTATCAAAAGCCGGATATGATATTGAAGCGCTGCATGGCGACCTTACACAACAGCAACGGGATAAAGTAATGGGCCGTTTCCGCAGTAAAAGTTTGCAATTGTTAATTGCAACCGATGTTGCTGCAAGAGGTATAGATGTTGACGGCGTTACACACGTAATTAATTTTGAATTACCCGATGATATGGAAGTGTACACCCATAGAAGCGGCCGTACAGGAAGAGCCGGTAAAACAGGAGTTTGTTTGTCTATCTGCCATAGCAGAGAAACCTTCAAAATCCGTTCGCTGGAAAAAATGATTAACGCACAATTTCATAAAGTAGATATTCCATCCGGTAAAGATGTTTGCCGCAAACAATTCTTCCACTTTATGGACACGTTAATGCAGGCAGATGTTAGCCATGGCGATTATGAAACTTATATGCCCGACCTGATGGAAAAATTTGCCGGTGTTAGCAAAGAAGAAGTATTACAACGTGTGGCTGCCCTTGAATTTGATCATTTTTTAAAGTATTACGAAAACGCAGAAGACCTTAACCGAAGCGACTTTAAAGAAAAAAGAGGCAGGGATAATATTAAAGCAGATGTTGGTGGCGGCAACAGGGAACGTGGCAGCTTTAGCGGTAACCGCAACAGTGGCTATACCAGGTTATTTATAAACCTGGGTACAAAAGATGGTTTTTACAAAGCCAGTTTTTTACAGTTTATTTTAGATGAAAGTAATTTGAAGAAAGAAGTGCTGGGCAAGATTGATATGAGAGATATGAACAGCTGGATTGAGATTGACAGTGCTGAAGCCGGCACAATGATTAAAGCCATTGACGGTAAAAGATATAACAACCGCACCATTCGTATGAATGAAGCAGATGGCGGATTTAAACGCCCTAATGATGAAGGCGGTGCAAGAGAAAGAAAAAGGATATATGCACCAAAAGAAAGAAGAAGCTTCAGATAATATTTAGTGTATTGATTAAATCCCGGAAATGAAATGAGCAATCAATTTATTTCCGGGATTTTTATGAGCAGGCGTTTTAAAATATTTATATTTTAAATGAGTTGTTTTTTGAAAATAGATAGGGGAAGTAGAAACTTCCCCTCTAAACTAAAACTGCCGCACATGAGAAAACAACGGCTGCATGAAAATCAGAAAACTTATTTCAATTATTTTTATGTGATTACACTTTATTTTTAAAAGGAGGATGCAGACACATCCCCCGTAAAGTATAGCCATAAAAAAAATCCAGTTGCTTACACCCTGCCGATAGCCTGGTAATCCAGCAACTGCACACCTGTTGAAAGATAATGTTCCTTTATTGGTTCTTCTTTCATCAAATCGGTACTTAAATACTTTTTATTGCTGTCACTAAAAACCGTTACCACATTTTTATTTGCTCCTATTTGATTTTGTAATTCTATAGCACCAAGAAAATTTGCACCGGACGAAATACCAACAGCCAACCCTAATTGTTTTGCCAATCGCTGTGCCATCAGGATAGAATCGCCGTCTGATACTCTGATTACATTATCCAGCTGATGCAGTTTAACAATGGCAGGAATAAATTCATCTGATATACCCTGTATGCGATGTGACCCCACCTTGTAGCCTGTTGATAAAGTTGGCGATTCGGCAGGTTCTAAAGGATGAATTTTTATTGCAGGGTTCCTTCTCTTTAAATAATTACCCATACCCATTATTGTACCACCGGTACCTACTCCTGCCACAAAAGCATCTGGTGTAATGTCAACCGACTGCATTTGCATCCATATTTCCTTAGCGGTAGTTTTTTCATGCGCCTGCGCATTGTAAATATTTTCAAACTGCCTGGGTAAAAATACCCTGTTATCTTCTTTTGCCATTTTTTCGCTTAATGCAATACTCCCTAAAAAACCTCCTTCACTTTTTGATACCAATATCACTTTAGCACCAAGGCTTCGGATAATATCAATCCGTTCTTTACTCAGCCAATCGGGCATGATAATTTTTACATCATGTCCCAAAGCCTTTCCAATGGCGCTGAATGAAATACCAGTATTGCCACTTGTTGCTTCAACAATTATATCTCCCTTTTTTACCAGGTGGTGTTCATATGCTTTTTGAAGAATGTATAAAGCCATCCTGTCTTTAATACTGCCGGTTAAATTATAGTTTTCGCATTTCACAAATATTTTTCTTGATTCTCCTCTGTATTTATATGCTATTTCAAGCATGGGAGTATTGCCAACCATATGCCAGAGGTGTGTAAACTTGTTAGTTAATTGTTTTTCCAATATCAGACCTGGTATTTCTGCAACCGATAAATTGTCTTGCATTTTTATAATGATCTTTTAAATTTTTGTTTCGCTTGTTCAAGCAACTCAATAAATTTTTTAACATCGGGATCATAACCATATCCTTCCGGCACTAATCGTTTTTCGTTTGCATCTATAAAAAAATAATAAGGCTGACTGTTGGCTCCAAACTTTGTTACCTGCATATCAGCATTTTTATCTCCCAGTGTTTCAATATTTTTTTTCAAAGCTTTTGAATAGTATATTTCGCTCTCCTGTAAATCAATATTTTGTACATCTACATACAATGACACAATCACAAAATCTTCTTTTAATACTTTCATTACAGCAGCATCTCTCCAAACCTGCCCTTCCATTTTTCTGCAGTTAACACAATTAATTCCGGTAAAATCAAGCATCAATGGCTTTTTCAATTTACGGGCAACTGCCAATGCTTCATCATAATCAAAATAAGTTACCATGCCATAACTAACGACCACTTCTGGTTCATACATTTTCATTTTATCATAATACTTAACAGGGTGTGGCAACAAACCTGTTTCATTAGGTGAAGAAATGTTTGAAGTTGAATTGCTACTTTTATTTGCAATAAAATCCTGCGTAGCCATAGGTGGTACAAAAGCACTGATGGCTTTGAGTGGCGCACCCCATAAACCCGGAATCATGTAAACTGCGAATGCCAATGCGGTTATTGAAAGCACCAGTCTTGTTACGGATAGATATGGAATGCCAAAATCATTTTTTGGTAATTCGTCATCGTGATGAAATTTTATTTTGCCTAACAGATACACTCCAAGTAAAAGAAAAATTACTATCCAAAGAGAAAGAAAAATTTCTCTGTCTAATAACCGCCATCCTTTTACCAGATCGGCATTGGATAAAAATTTTAATGCCAGTGCCAGTTCTAAAAAACCCAGCGTTACTTTCACAGCATTAAGCCAACCGCCAGCTTTGCCAAGTACATTTAATTTACTGGGAAAAAATGCAAACAATGCAAAAGGCAAAGCCAATGCCAATGAAAACCCAAACATGCCTGTTAATGGGCCCCAATAACTTCCTTTGGCAGCAAGCACTAATAAATTACCAATGATGGGGCCAGTACATGAAAATGAAACCAACACCAATGTAAGTGCCATAAAAAATATGCCTATAAAATTTCCTGTGCCTGCTTTTGCATCTGATTTATTCGTCCATGATGATGGCAATGAAATTTCAAATGCACCCAAAAATGAAAATCCAAATACAATAAATAATAAAAAGAAAACTAAGTTGGCAATCCAGTTGGTGGCCAAATTATTTAATGCTGCAGGGCCAAAAATTATTGTGATTAAAAAGCCTAACAATGTAAAAATAGTAACGATGGATACTGCATAATAAACAGCATTGCGTATTCCTTCGGCTTTTGTTTTACTTCTTTTTGTAAAAAAACTTACTGTTACTGGTATCATCGAATAAACGCATGGCGTTAACAAAGCAAGTAAGCCGCCGCCAAATGCTGCCAAAAATATCCACCACAATGAATGATTGGCAATTCCGGTTTCATTTGTTTGTGTAACAGCGGTTTTGCTTTCTTTTTTAATGAAGAACTTAAATTGTTCTTCGGCGGGAATAAACTCCTCCCCTTTTTTAAACATAGCGGTAATGTTTCCCTTAATTACCAGGCTATCTTTTGCATCTATGTTTTGCTGCCATTGCACCGAGTCAGTAAAAAAAGAAACATCAGCAGCAAGTGCCGCATCTTTTTCAACTACTGGCTTTCCGGTTTCCTTAATTGCGCCAATAAGTAAATGTGTTGCTGCGGTATCAAACTTTATTAAAGAATACAATGCATCGTTTTCTGTTTGCTGCAGTGCATACAGTTTTATGCCAACCTGCATTTTTGCAATAATGTTCAGCTGCACTACCGAATCACTCAGCCTTGTTTGGCTATAGCGGAAAGAAACAGGCAGTGTGTCCTGCGCTTGTAAACGAACCGGGGCAAAAAAAAATATTGTGCATACACATGCACTTATAAAACGCTTCATGTTTAGCAGGCTTACTTTAATGAAATAGAAAATTGTTCTGTTGCAGGCGGCAGACATTCTTTGTCATTGCAAACCATAAACTCAACCGAGCCGGTTACATTTGTTTTTACTGCTGTTTTAAGTTTTATGGTTGCCACAAAATCAACCCTGCCCGAAAACTGTTTTACATCAACGCCAAAAAGCGGTTCATACTTTTGCTCCAGTTTACCAATTTCTTTTATTTTACCACTAACAGTAAGCAAAGGATTTTTTCTAAAGGTTATAGCAGTAGGTACCGGGCCGCCATCGGGAGTAGTAGTTGAATAAATATGCCAACCTTTGTCAATATTAGCAGTCATATAAATTTCATAATCCTCTTTAGTTATTTTTTTTGCAGAGAAGGTCCACTCTACCGGGTTGTTTACCTGAGCTGTTGCCATAAAAGAAACAGAAAGTAAAAAAAGAAGGAATAACATTTTTCGCATAATCGAATTATTTTAATCTGTTGAGTGAAATTTTTTTGCTGTTAAAGGAAAGGAAAGTTGAAACTTTCCTTTGAAATATATACTTCCAACTGCGTCTTTGCTTTTGAAAATTTAAAAATCCGTTTAAAATTACTGCTGAGCCATTTCAATCATGGCACTCAACTCTTCCACTGCGGCATCATCATCAGCCCAAAAATCCGACAACACAAACCGGATATTTGCATTTTTATCTATTACAAACTTTGCTGGAATGGCGGATACTCTATAGCTTTTTGCTACTTTGTTTACACCTGTGCCAGCTTCTTTCAAATCCATCAGCACTTCAAAAGGATACTGGTGATCATTCATATATTTTTTTGCTTCGCTTGTTACATCGCCTGTTTCCCAGGTATGAATAAAAAAGAACTTCACATTCGGGTCATCCTTGTATTTATTCACAGCCATTTTCATAGCTGGAAAAGACTTTTTACAGGGAACGCACCAGGTAGCCCAGAAATCAAGTACAATAGTTTTACCTTTATAATCTTCCAATGATACTGTGTTGCCATCCACATCTTTGAGTGAAAACATAGCCGCAGGCCTCTTGATAATCTGCTTCGCCACTTCCTTTCGCATCATTTCGATTAAAATTTTATTCAGCGATGCCATGTACTCATCATAACCATTATTGCTGCCTTTAACTTTTACATACAACGTCTTTAGATTTTCTTTCATTTCCGGATTTGCCTGTCCTTCTTTTACCGCTTCGTCAATCATTTCAAATGCTTCATTGTGTCTGCCAAGTGCCACTAAAATATTTGCATAGGTTGAATTAATTCCGCCTATTATTTTTTTTGAGCTATCGTGTGCTATTTTTACATAATTCAAAGCCTCTGCATATTTCTTTTGTTGGTAAAGTATATCGGCCAATGAGCTGCAATACCTGCTATAGCCTGCTGATGCAGCAAACTTTGCACCCGGATTTCCGGTTCCGGTCTGCATATATTGATAAGAGCTGGCAATAGCTTTTCGAAAGAGTTCGGCTCCTTCGGTCAAACGATTATTTTCAATCAAGACCGTTGCAACGCTGGCAAAGCCTTCCCATTGCAAAAAATCAGTTTCTATCATATTAACATATCGAAGGGCTTTTTTTACATTATCGCCACCTGCATACGCTATTGCAACAGCCTTGTGGGCATTATCATAAATGGCACGATTTGTTCCAAATTTTGAAGCAGGAAATTTTCGGATCCATTTTTTATACACAACTTCTTTTTTCACCGGATCACTTTCTTTAAAGATTGCATTTACTTCATTATTCCTTACTACTTCTCCCAATGGAAACTGAATTTTACAGGCATTGGTAATTGAATCTGCAACATCAACTTTTTTAAGTAGATAAAAATAACGCTGTGCCAGGATCCAGTCTTTTTCTTTTTCGCTTTTTAAAAGTGTATACAATTTTGTTTCAAGAATTTCTTTGTCGCTTTTGTTGGAAGAATTTACCAGGCGATTATAATAAGCAACAGTTGTATCCACTGGCTTTGAAGCAGCTACTGATTGCGCCGTTGCATGCTGCACTATCAATCCGGAAACAACAATTAATAAAAAATATTTCATGATTACTTTCGTTTTAAACTATTAATAGCCGGGGTTATTTGTTCTATAAAAGTTCACCCCATCTTCATGTTTTGTTTTATTTACAGGGTAGATTTATTGTATTATGGTATATATTCAATACATTTTGATCGGCCAGCAACAACTCTCTCATCTCACTTAACTTTTTGTAATCAACGGGTCTGCATAAAATTCTATATTCTATCTGCTGCTGTGAAAGATAAATCTGTTGCATATTGATCACTTTAATATCCGCATTTATAAAAACGTCCTGTACCCGTGCCGGAAAATTCTCATTCTCAATAACCCGTATAATAATTTCACAACCAACTTTTCCATCGTTGTCGTTAGAGGTCGCAAAAGGTTCTTGTACTCCACAACCCTGGTAGAAAATCAACAAAAAAAATCCGGTGATGAGTGATACTAATGTCTTCATCAATAAAAAAAGTTTATTATTTTATTCAATACCGTTAACTATCATCACTTATTTCAGAAACATACAATTTGTCTATATATAATTATTTGCCGGCAGAAGTGATCACACACTCCCCTAATAACCGCTACAATGTGGAAAGGAACTCAATTCCAAAAAGGGTTTTGCCAATGATGATTCTTAAGAGGCAAACAGGTATTCAATAAAAAAAATGCCGGAGCTATTTTGTTTTATTAACTGATACTAACTTATCCAGTTTTTCTTTTAATTCTTTTTGGGAGGGACGGGGTGCATCCCTGTCCACAATCTTACCTTTTGGATCGATTAATATAAATCTTGGAATACTGTTGACTATAAATTTTCGTGCAAAATCTGATTCAAAATCTTTATCTGCCAATAGCTGTACACCTGACATATTTTCTCTGGCAATTGTTTTTATCCACCGGCCCGTATCCTTTTGCTCATCCACAGAAACACTTATAAATATGATGTTTTTCCCTGCATACTCTTCTTCCAGTTTTTTTAAATGAGGAATTTCCTGTAAGCATGGCATGCACCAGGTTGCCCATAAATCTATATATACATACTTACCCCTTAATGATCTGAGCGAAACATCTTTTCCATTATTATCCTTGTAGGTAAACAACGGAGCTTCTGATCCATTTGCAAAGTCTTTATAATTTTTATAAGTTTTGCGAATCTTGTCGTTGAAAAAAGTATTTTTAGTTTTTGCCAGATAATTTTTTATGAAAGTATGTACTACTGCAGGCTCGGCATCAGTAAGGTTATCCATAATTATATTAGCATTATAATAACTCAAGTATTCGTACACATAGCCGCTTCCCAGCTTTTCATTAAGAATGCCCTGTTTTAATGCAATACCGCCTGGTTGATAATACTCTTTTTTATCAATGCCAAACAATTTCAAGCTTAACAATTCACGGTAGGATTTTGAATAGCGGAATAGGGCACTGTCATTTATATCCCAGCCTTGCATTATAACAGAATCTGTATAGTTTTTTTTCGGGTCACTCATTTTTTTTACAAATCTGCCCCGCTCTGCTTTTTTAATAACGCTGTCTGGAGCAGGTCCTTCAAACTTCTTTGGCACTATCAAATAGTCGTATTCCCGGTCTTTAATTGAATCCAAACCATAATTGCTCAAATAAAAATTTGTCATTAACCTGGCATAAGCATCAATATCTCTACTCTTTAGTTCCGCATTTTCTTCTGTACTGGTTTCTTTTTTTGCATAGACCTTGAACCTATCCATTACAGCCACGAAATTCTCTGGCTCCATTTGCAAATAATGATAAGACATTTTACCACTTCGGAAGGGGATAAACTTTTCAAGCATCTTTTTTTTATTCATCACCAGTGAATCAACCGGCGTTTGGGAAAATACGGATACCCCATTCAACAACATTACTGCTGCGATAATATATTTCATAACAACTACTTTTTTAGTGATTTTTTATCATATCAGGATTAAAATTTCTTACCCTTAACGGAATTTCAAATGTATAGTTAGGGCTGCCGGGGGGTAGTGTAGCCAATACGGTTGTAGCACCAAACTGAATTCTTTTCACCTCGGGCATTCTTCCGTCTGCATCCAACCTTTTCATGTCCATCCAGCGGCGTCCGTGAAATGCTAATTCTCTGCGTCGTTCTGCAAGTACTTTAACAATAGCATCTTCCTGGGCAGAGGCGGTCATATTTACAAAAGCTGTTGTTTTTATTCTTCTTCTACGCAAAAAATTTACCTGCGCCATAGCACCTGTTATATCATTTCTCCTGGCAAGACATTCAGCAAGGGTGAGGTACATTTCAGGATAGGATAATCCAAAATTTTGAAAGCCACGTGCTAGCTGATAGCGGCCTACTGTTGCTCCCGGCAGTACGGGACCTGTAGCAGTTGTCAAATAGGTCCAACGCAAATCATTAACCTGATCAAAGTAACTCATGAGGCTGTCTGAATAGATTCTACCATTCGGTACAGAGGCATCATTCGAATACCGCATCCACAATGTTTCTGCATTTAATTCAGCATTCGGCATTGTCGTCTTGGTTACCGTGTTATAATCAAGCAACTGGTGGGTACCCACCAATGCCTTATTGGCATAGAACTCAGCACTATCATATTGAGCAGCATATAGGTAAACTCTTGCAAGTAAGCCATAGCCTGCATATTTATTTGCCCGAAGACGCATGAAAGTATTTTCTGGAAGTGTTTGCGAAGCAATTTGGCACATTTGTATAATCTCGTCCATGGTGGCTTTTAAGGAAGAACGTTGCGGAGTGGTAGTAGTTATATCTAAAGTGTTTATTAATGGCAACCCCGGATCAGTTGCAGCAGTAGAGGCTTTATAACTTTTAGCAAACATGGTGAGCAGGGTAAAATAACATTCGGCTTTATTCAACATGGCCTCACCCATCAATGCGTCTTTTTGGGCCTGTGTGCCTTCGGTGGCATCATTGATATAACGAATGATAATATTTGCATTGTAGATACTCCTGTATAATAATCCCCATACCGAAGAAAAAACTTCTGGATCCACATCAATATCTGGTATCCAGAAATAGGCTCTTGCTTCAGAGCTTATATTGGTTAAAGTGAAATTAACTTTTACATCATCAGCTGCTTGAAATACATGAGCAGGGAATGTAAAGGTAGATGTAGTTGAATTTAGTATAAGATCAAAATCATTAACAGTCTTTGGAATCAGCAAACCTTTAGGTGTTACATCCAGGTATTTTTTACAGCCTGTAACCATCATCAGTAACAGTACCGGTAAATATTTTAAATATTTCATTGTCAATATTTTTAGAAGTTAGTGTATAATGAGAAGCTTACTAAAGGCTGTACTTCCAGGCGTAATCTTCCGGTGGCTCTGTCTATTGCGTCAGGATCTATATCATTACCGCTAAACGTATGTCTCCACCCATTCTGCACCTGTAAACGCAATTGAGTATTGGTAACCCCTGCCTTTTTAAGCCAGAATGGTTCCAGATGATAAGTAATGATCAGATCTCTTAGCCTGATATAATCTGCTTTTCGTACATATTGTGCAGCTGCTGCGTATCCCAGCCTTGCTGCAGTTTGATAATTACCTGGGGTACCGCTTACAGGCAAGCCAGGAGTAGAAGTGATGAGTTCGTCTCCGGGATTTCTCCAGTAGGTGTTGGATCCCTGCACAGGTCTGATTCCAATAATATCAGTTGGATCAGGTTGTTGCACCCTCATCACATGTCCGCCATAATACATGAAAAGGAAAGACAGGTCAAACTTGCCAATACTGAGCTGGTTATTGAATCCCATTACATATTTAGGCGTTATGGTACCGCTGAAAATCATAGCATCAGCCGTTACATCTACTGTGCCGGACATCACCACTTTCTGCCCCTTATTATCATAAACCTCTGGTTGTCCCAATGCATTAAGACCTGCGTAATTATAACTCATCAATCTTTGTAATGGAAATCCTGCTGCTGGTAAAGTATATCCATTCCTCGCCAGGATAGAGGTATTGGGTACAAATGTATTTACAACCTTAATTACTTTATTGTGGTTAAACGAGGCAGTCAATCCTGTTCTCCAGCTAAATTTTTTGCCCCTTATATTCACACTGTTTAATCCTATCTCCAGTCCTTTGTTAACAATGTTGGCCGTATTGGCATTATATGAATTAAACCCTGTAGTTGGATCACTTTGAGTTAACCCCAAAAGGTCAACTGAATTTTTGTTATAATAATCAATGCTTCCAGATAGCTTGTTCTTAAAGAATGAATAATCAAGCCCAAGGTTGTAGGTCTTTGTGGTCTCCCAGCGCAGTGCCTGGTTTTCTGGTGATCGTACATCATTGAAAGTGAGTGCAACTGGTGGACGGGTATTAATCAACTGATTTAAAATAAGGAATGGTCCATTAGTGCTGGTTGGCACATTACCATTAAACCCGTAGGATGCTCTTAATTTTAATTCATTTACCCAGGCCATTTTTTTGATCAGCTCCTCCTGGTCTAGTCTCCATCCCAGGCCAACAGACCAAAAAGCTTTGTTCCGGTATTGGGGCAAGGTTCCGAATAAATTGGATTTATCGAGCCGGATGCTTCCTGTGGCGATGTATTTCTTGTTATACATATAAGTTCCCTGCCCATAATAGGAAAGATAACGGGTGTCTGCAAAAGCTTCGCTGAAATAGGAGAGAATATTAAAACTTACAAAAGCATTTGTCATTTCAGGAAAGGCACGGCTTGTAGTTGAAATAGCGGTTGCAAAATTGGTAGGCTTCCCCAAAATAGACCGATCATTATACCCAAACAATGAGCTGGTATATCTTGCTGCTACCAGTTTTCTTCTTTCTGCACCGGCAATTCCGGACAGGTCGTGCCGCCTGTTTGGAGTAACATAGTTAAAATTAAACTGACTCCTTATAGTATAGTTTCGGTTGCGGCCACTTGTTCGGGTAAAAATTTGTCCCTTCGGAAGATTGGAAAAAAGTGCATTGCCGGTAGAGGCATCCCTCACCACTCTTGAATTGAGCAGCAGGCGCAATTCGAATGCATCTTCTGTCCGCAGCACATCCAATTGTGTATTTTCATTTTCATAAGCCCCGCCCAGTTCCATGCTAAGCCAATTATTGATTTTCATTGATAACCTGCCCTGTAAATGAATAGCATCATTGCGACCGGTGGTTGTATTGGCAGCTAATTCTTTATAAGGGTAATAAAATTGGTCATACATTCCTTTTGACTTAAGTAAATTATTATTAAAGCTGTCCACCGAACCGTCAAATGAAGAAATGTCTGGTTGATAAATAGTAGCCAATGCGTTCCCATTGTCATCAACAAGACGTTCGTAAGGGAAGAAGTTATCAAAATTAACGAAGCCCAACCTTGGTGAATTACCACCTGTTTGTGTATTACCACCTGTATAGGTTCCCTTAAAATCAAATTTCATCCTGCTATTAATCTGCACAACATTGGCCATATTCACATTAACTCGTTGATTCAATGATCTTCTTTGTGTGGGAAGACTCTTTATATAGTTAACACCAAGAATATAGGAGTTTCTGTCTCCTCCTCCACTTACATTAAAATCTACTTGGCTGGACTGTTCGTTGCGGTAAAAAAGACGGCTATACTCATCCTGATTATCGTAGCTGAGTAATGCTAATCTTCTTTGCGCCTCTGCTTCATTAATCAACGAAGCGTTGAAGTCCATAGCAATACCCATTACAGGGCTTATTGGATAGTGCTGGGTTGTGAACAGAGCTCTCGGAAAATTTTGCCACTTCAATACATTATACTGAAGCTGCAGGTATTCATCTCCACCAGCCATTTTCAAATAATCAAAATCTGGCTTTGGCTGTGTAGCGTAAGTAGTCCGCAAAGAAAAAACGGGCTTTCCGGCTTTGCCCCGTTTGGTTTCTATAACGATAACCCCATTAGATGCCCTTACCCCATATACAGAAGCGGCAGCGGCATCCCTTAACACACTTACCGACACGATATCGTTTGGATTGATCGTATTGAGATTAATTTCCGTAGGAAAACCATCTAATACAATTAAAGGTGTTTTAACTCCATCAAAAGTGGAGACACCCCTTATAGATAGGTCACTAGCATGTGTAAAGCTATTTCCCGGGATACTTTGATAAACCAGCCCGGGAAGTTTTCCTTCAAGACTTTCCAAAAAATTACCGGTTACAGCTACCCGCTGATCGTATGTTTTTTGTGAAATGGTTGAAACTGCACCAGTCAACTGGCTCTTAGGAACTGTTGTATACCCAGTACTTACTTTAACAGCCACTTCGTCCAACTCATTTACAGAAAGCCTAAGGGCTATAGTAATATCAAGGAGTGAAGCGGATACTTTAATTTCCTGGCGATCAAAACCAACGTAAGAGATTTGCAGGATACTGCCTTCTTTAATATTGGACATCCCGAAATTTCCATTTATATCTGTGACTACTGCATTCTTTTCGCCTTTGATCGTTACTGTGGCGCCTGATAATGGCTCTCCTTTTTCATTCACTACTTTCCCCCTTACATCAATTGGCGGCGGTAATGGAGGGGTATTAAGGGTAGGTTGAACCAGTACGATTGGGTTAGGTTTTACCACTATTCTGTCATTAACAATGGTGTAAGTTAATGGCTCATTTTTCAGGCATATATTAAGCACCTGTGAAACCGGCATATCACGGACATCCAATGTCACCCTGCCCACTTTTTCCACGATGGCCTCATCTACCATCACATTCAGACCCGTTTGTTTTTGAATTTCCCGGAACACCTCTTTCATCGGGGCATTTTTCACTTTCAGGGTCACAGTTTGACCTTCGGTGTGGGCAGCTACCTGCATACAGGCGGCAAAAAGTAAGACGGCTGTTAATTTCATAACCCTTAATAGTTTATGATTCATTTCGTTCTTCCAGCTATGAGAACGAGTAATAGCAGTTAATTGCATAGCTTTGCAAGTGTTTGGTGAATGTATAATGATACCTCAACAGTTTTGTTTATTTATTACTGAACGCCGCCGCTTCGTTTGAACCACGAAGCGGCATTGTTTTTTTTAAACTAATCTTCCCGTTTTATTATCCTGATTTTACAATCAGTTTTTTCCCTTCTATGTGATATTCGATATTGTTATCCTGCAACATTTCGAGTACACTTTTCAATGTGCTGCTTCTCTTTACAATGGCAAAAAATTTTCTGTTTTTTACCGGCCCTTCATAAACAATTTCTATATTATACCATCGGGCAAACTCCCGCAGGATGCTTTTGAGATCAGCACTTTCAAAATGAAATAAGCCGTCTTTCCAGGCAATTATTTCATCAGTGTTCACAGCCGTTGCAGGACTTAACTGCACCTTATTATTCAAAACAGTTTGTTGCCCCGGTTTTAATTGGGTTTTTGCAGTGCCGTTAGTAACATTTACAGCACCTTCGATAAGGGTAACTTTTAAATCGGGTTCATCATTATATGCGTTTACATTGAAGTGAGTGCCCAGCACTTCTACCATCATATCTCCTTTACTTACTTTAAATGGTTTAGCAGCATCATGTGCAATTTCAAAATAAGCTTCGCCATCAACTGTTACTTTTCTTTCATTGCCAATAAAGGCAACCGGATAGATAACAGAACTTCCTGCATTGAGCCATACATGGCTGCCATCGCTTAGCTTCATATCAATTACCTTACTGCCACGGGGGTTGTATAAAGTGTTATACTGCATTTCTTTTATCACCTCGCCTGTTGCAGTTTCGTAAGCTATTTGCCCGTTAGCAAGCTTTACCAGCTTAATATTTCCCTGCTGTGTTATTTGCCCATTGGCAATACTGTCTAAAAAAATTTGCTTACCATTAGCCAGTGTTATCATGGCACGGTTAGTTTTGGGGGCTTTTATTTCTACAGGTACGGTAGTTGTTTTTGTTATATCAGTTGGTTTTTCTGTTTTATTAAAAAGCAGGAAGTAACCAGTGAGACCTGCAAGTAATACCACAGAAGCTGCAACAGCCCATCTTCTCCAGGTAAATGTTTTTTCTTTTAGTGAAATTATTTTGGCAGCAGACTTAGGAATAACGGCAGAAAAAATTGTTGCAGCCTGGGTGTCGGAAAGCTTATAAGAAGGTTCCATTGTATCGTACAGCTTCTCAATAAGGCTTTCTTTTTTCTCAACCAGTTCCGGTGCTGCAAGCAAATGCATCAGCTCCCGTTCCTCTGACAATGATGCTGAGTTATTAATATATAGCTTAAATAGCTCCGCAAGCCGTTCTTCTTTCATACAAAAAATTAATCTTATGACAACAATTTAGTAACCTCTTTTACTTAAGACACACAACTTACAATTTGGAGGGGATGGGTACAGCAATTTTTTTTACAGATAAAGCATTACAGCCAGCAAAACAGTTTTATCAATATAGTTTTCAAGATGCTGCCGAACAGAACGTTGTGCCAGTTTCATATATTCTTTTACTGTGTAGATTGAAATATTCATCTCTCTTGCAATTTCCTCCTGCTTTTTACCCCCTTGACGGCTAAGCAGGTAAACTTTCTTTTGTTGAGGTGGCAGATTTAAGATAGCAGTATTTAATAGTTGCTCCTGCTCTTTTTCAATAATGGTATTTTCAGGAGATTCATTTGAAGAAGGAATAGCAGCAGTATAAGTTTTGAGTGCCAGTTTTTCAATGGCCATGCTACGCAAATAATTACTGCAAATGTTACGGGCTACTGTGCGTAACCACGCATTAAAATATTCAATTGATAAAAGCTGCTCTCTTTTTTCCCAAACTTTAATAAAAACATCCTGCACTATTTCTTCCGAAACTATTTCTGACCGGGTGAGGTACATACCCAGTGAATAAATTCTATCCCTGTACAGGTCAAACAACTCCCGGAAGGCAGTCTCATCACTTTTTGCAACAAGATGCAGCAGTTTTTTTTCATTATGTTCAGTAAATGTGGTCAATAACTATAGTGCTTGAGCAATAAAGTTAAAGAATTGCAGTATTACTTGTTATTTGCCTTATCAATTTTATTCTGGCAATAGAAAGTATTATAATATTTTTTTTACTTTCCGATACAAAACTGGCTAAAGATAAGATCAAGCACTGTTTCGTTAGTTATATCTCCTGTAATCTCCGAAATATAATGTAAACACCTGCGGATATCTAAAGCTAATAAATCGGCGGGGATATTATTATCCAGCCCGTTTTTTATTTCGCTTAACGATTGTTGTACCTGTTGCAATGCTTCGTAATGGCGGGCATTGGTAACAATTGTATTTTCTGTATTAAGATTTCCTTTTATTATTTTATCTACCAGTTTCTGTTTTAGTAAATGAATACCCTGGTGTTCTTTTGCTGAAATATACAAGGCGTCAATTCCTTCATATTTTTCAGCCACAGCATTAATACCCAACACATCAGCTTTATTACCAATCAATAAATAATTTTTATTCTTTTCTTTTATTACAGCTATTGCAGCTTCAAGTTCACCAAAGGTTTCGGTATTAACATCAAAAATATAAATCACTTCATCAGACTGTTCTATTTTTTCCCTGCTTTTTTCAATACCAATTAATTCAATAATATCCTTACTGTCTTCCCGTATTCCTGCAGTATCAATTAAGCGAAACAAAATACCGTCAATATTAAGTACTTCTTCAATAGTATCCCTTGTAGTGCCTGCTATTTCGCTTACAATAGCCCTGTTTTCGTTTAACAAAGTATTTAATAAAGTAGATTTCCCTGCATTGGGTTTGCCAACAATTGCAACGCTAACCCCATTTTTAATTACATTACCTAATTGAAAGGATTGTAACAGGTTTACTGTAGTGTTATTTGCATTTTCAATTAAAGCATAAAACTTTTTCCTGTCTGCAAACTCTACATCTTCCTGGCTAAAATCCAGTTCCAGTTCTATTAAAGCACTAAACTGAATTAATGCTGCTCTTAAATTTTTAAGTACACTGCTAAAGCCACCACGAATATTATGCAGTGCTGTTTGCTGAGATGCTGCTGTATTGCTGGCAATTAAATCTGCAACAGCTTCGGCCTGTGTTAAATCCAGTTTGCCATTTAAAAATGCCCGTTGTGTAAATTCTCCGGGCCTGGCCATTCTTGCTCCTTTACGTATGCAGGCCTGTACCACCTGCTGCTGTACATAAGGGCTGCCATGGCAACTTATTTCCACTATGTTTTCGCCTGTATAACTTTTAGGATTTTTAAAAAGTGAAATCACTACCTCGTCAATAACTGTATCATCTTCCTTAATAAGCCCTACATGTAATGTATGTGTTGATTGTACCGTTAAATTTTTTGATGGAAATAACCGGTTAATAATTTCGATGGCATCTTTACCACTTAAACGTATAACACCAATTGCACCAACACCTGGTGGTGTGGCTATGGCAACAATGGTATCATCCCAACCGGAAAGTTTTTGCATAAAGCAAAGATACCCCCTATGCCCGCTAAAGATGGAACATCAACACTAATTTTTTGTCAGTAATTTTTTATCAGTTGCATTTATTTCATCTATAAAATAATGCTTTACACCTGTTATAGCCACCTCGTCTAAAATATCTACAAAATTTTTATAACTGCTTTCATCAGCTGGCTTTACAATCAGCACCATTTTATCTGATGTGCCTTTTGCATTTTTTACTGCTGCTTTCTTTTGCAATAACACCATCCTTAATCCTTCAACTGTAAAAGAGGTTTCTTTAAGCACAGGATTATTTTCGGGCATGCCTTCATAATAAATAATTTTATCGCCTTTAGTCAGCATTGCGGTAAGTACACAGTTTTCGCAAATATCGGTAGTCTTATCTGAATCTATTGGCGACACAATATCCATAACTTTTGGCTTTGATAATACTGCTGTAAATACAAAAAAGGTAAGTAACAAAAAGCCAAGATCAACCATTGGGGTTAAATCTACACGGGTACTTTTTTTAATTAATTTTTTGCCGTGTTTATTTTTTGCTGCGGTTGTTTTAATTTCTAATTCTGCCATAACAGTAAGTTTTAATAGAGATGGCAAATCATTTATTTTCCACACTTTACTGCATAAAAAAATCCTTTCAATTACTTGAAAGGATTTAAAATTATTTTACAAAAAAACTATTGCGATTGAACAAGGAAAGTAATTGGCTGACGGCGATACGCATTTACATTACGTCCGTTTTGTATAGCCGGTGTCCAGCTCTTTGTTCTTTTAATAACACGTATAGCTTCCTGGCAAACTCCAAATCCAGGGTCAGTTTCGCACTCAATCTGGCTTAAGGTACCATCTTTACTTACTACAAATTTTACAATTACTGTGTAAGTACCTTCACCTGCGCCATTATCTGCCGGCACTTCGGTGTTAAGATTTTTTTCAAGATAGCTTCTCCAGGCTTTATCTCCACCCGGAAAACCAGCTTCTACTTCCACTTTTGTAAATATCTTTCCTTCATCATCTTCTTTTTGTGGCACTACCGCTACTGTTGACCCCTTATCTTCTACCGGGGCTTGTACTATCTGCTCTTTATTGTCGCTTTCTACAGTTTTAGTACTGATTACCTGGTCTTCTTTAATGGTTTCCACCTGCTCTACTACTTCTTCATCCTTAACCACTTTTGGTGGTGTAAATTTCACCTGGTTAATTTCGGGTGGTGGTGGTGGTTTAGGTGGTGGTGGTGGTGGCACTACTGGTGGTGGCGGAACATCCTTTTTTATTTCTGCCATCTGGGTGTCTAAAACATCCAGACCATCACCTGCCTTTTTTTGAAATGCGTTTGCAAAAACGGTAGTCAAAAAAATCAACAAGGCAAAAGCTGCAGTTAAAAGCAGAGCCTTGGTAAGGCGCTTGTTGTATGTTTTTCTTAAGTCATAAGCACCATACTGTTTATTTTTTCCTTCAAAAAGAATATCCAGTATGTCTGCGCTTAAAATTTTATTTATATCCATTGTAAAATGCTTTGTTATTAAGATTCAAAATCAATGAAATTCCATAAACATTATTTTATACCGTTTGCAG
>JAYVJU010000324.1:0-9037 GCA_043769035.1 Ferruginibacter sp. | reverse complement strand
GTAAATAAAAGTTGTCCGGTGGCAGCCTCCCAAATTTTAGAAGTATTATCCCAGGACGAGGTAAGAATCTGTTTCCCATCCGGGCTATACGTTGCAGATAGTACATAATCGGTATGGCCTTTCAGCTGCATTACCTGTTTGCCGGTAACAGCATCCCATATTACAGCCATTCTGTTGTGGCATGCAGTAACTATGTTTTTTCCATCTGGGCTGAAGGCTGCTGTATTTATGTAATCGTTTTGTTTATATTGTACCAGCATTTTACCGGTAAGGGTATTCCATATTCTTGCTGTTCCGTCTGCTGAAGCTGTAACTACTTTTTTACCATCGGGGCTAAATTCTGCATACAAAACTTCAGCAGTATGCCCCCTTAAATCAACCAGCCATTTACTTGAATTAGGCCCCCATATTTTAGCCGTTTTATCATAAGAAGCGGTTACCACTTTTGTTCCGGCTGCGTTAAACCTTGCTGAAGTTAAATCTCCTTTGTGACCTTTTAATGTTGTTAAAATTTCACCGGTATTATTATCCCATATTTTTGCTGTTGAATCTGATAAAGCTGTAATAAACATACTGCTTGCAAACCCTGAATCGCTGATTTCAACAGGGCCGTATGCGGTATAATTAACATAGGCCTTAGGTACTCTTAAAGCATTAAGGAGGTTGCCGGAAACGGCATCCCAGGTTCGTACCACGCCGTCATCAGAAGATGTAATGATCTCATTTCCATCGGAGCTAATTTGTATGGACCCTACATAACTGCTATGGCCGAGCAAATCAACGGGTGGTTTTTTGGAGCCACTTGCCCAAATAACAGCAGACCTGTCTGAAGAGGCTGTAACAATTTTTTTTCCATCGGGGCTATATTGTACATAATTAACAATATTATCATGCACCAAAGTATCTAATAATTTTCCAGTAACAGCATCCCATTCTTTTGCTGTAAAATCCCATGCTGCAGTAATAATTTTTTTATTATCAGGACTAAATTGTGCAGCTACAATATTTCCAGTATGCCCTTTTAAATCAACTAATAACCTGCCGGTTGCTGCATCCCAAACTTTACCTATTTTATCAGCAGAAGCAGTAACAATCATTTTTCCGTCAGGGCTAAATTCAGCAGCATTAACATCGTTGGTATGCCCTTTAAAATCAAACAAAAGCATCCCGGCTACAGCATCCCATACCTTGGCCGTTCTGTCATAAGAAGCTGTAATAATTTTTGTTCCATCGGGACTAAACATTGCAGAATGAACCGGGCCTTTATGGCCTATTAATTCTTTCAGTAATTTACCGGTTGCTGCATCCCAGATCATAGCCGTCCTGTCTTCAGATGCTGTAACAACTTTTGTTCCGTCGGGACTAAATTGAACATTATTAACCTGTGCAAAATGTCCCTTTAAATCTAATAATAATTTACCGGTTGCTGCATCCCAAATCTTTGCAGTAGTGTCACCAGATGCTGTTACTACTTTTTTTCCATCGGGGCTAAATTGTACAGTACTAATATACCCTTTATGCCCTTTTAGATCAATCAATAATTTTCCGGTTACGGCATCCCATATTTTTGCGGTGCTGTCATCAGATGCGGTTACTACTTTTTTCCCATCCGGGCTAAACTGGCCACACTTAACATAATCAGTGTGTCCTGTTAAATCTGCCAGTATCGAGCCGGTAATAACATCCCATATTTTAGCAGTTTTATCGTCTGAAAAAGTAACTATTTTTTTCCCGTCGGGGCTGAATTGTACATAATTTACTGGTTGTGTATGACCGATAGGCAGTACCAGTTTTGGTTCCTGTGCAAAAACAATGTTTACTGTAAAGAGAAAACAACAAAAGATAAAGTGCTTTATTCTTTTAACCTGCATACCAAAACTTTTAGAAAAGTTACCATTATAAATTGAGTTTTACAATAGTGGGTTGCCATACTTCTTAATACGCAGAAATGGTTTTGTTACAGGTTATAGTTTTCCAGTATGTTGGTAAATTATATAAGGCAGGTTAATGCTAACAAAAAAATCCAATCCTTATTTCACCTCCTGCATATCCACCAACCGCTTATAAAATCCATTTTGGGTAATCAGTTCATCATGCGTTCCTCTTTCAACAATCTCGCCTTTTTGCAATACAATAATTTCATCTGCATGGCGGATGGTTGATAAGCGATGTGCTATAACAATACTGGTACGGTTGTTCATTAAATTATTGATGGCATCCTGTACCAGCCTTTCGCTTTCGGTATCGAGGGCAGATGTGGCTTCATCTAAAATTAATATCGGCGGGTTTTTTAAAACTGCCCGGGCAATGGTCATACGCTGGCGTTCGCCTCCACTCAGCTTCATACCACGGTCGCCAATATTGGTTTCGTAACCCTCTTCTTTTGAATTGATAAAATTGGCGGCATTTGCTATTGTAGCGGCATTAATGATCTCATCTTTTGCAGCATTATCTTTTGCCAGTGCAATATTATTGGCAATGGTATCATTAAACAAAATGGCTTCCTGCGTTACAATACCCATCTGGTTACGGATAGAATGCAGCGTGTAATTTTTTATATTAACCCCATCTATTAAAACCTCACCTTCTCCGGCATCAATAAATCTTGGGATAAGATCGGCCAGTGTACTCTTACCTGCGCCGCTGCTGCCAACCAATGCAACGGTTTTTCCTTTCTGTATAGTAAGATCAATGTTCTTCAATATCACCGTATCCTCGTAACTGAAACTTACATTTTTCAGTTCAATAGAATCAGCAAAAGTTTTTAATTCTTTTGCATCAGGCAATTCTTTAATGCCTACATTTTCGTTGATGAGGTTTTCTATTCTTTCAATACTTGCTGCGCCTTTTTGAATATTGTATGATGCACTGGAAAGAGATTTCAATGGCTGTATCAACTGTGTAAAAATGGCGATATACGCCAGGAAGTCGCCGGCATTTAAAGTAAAGGAGGGATCGCCGCTTAAAACCAACCTGCCACCATACAAAAGAATACATAAAACTGCAGTAACGCCCAATGCTTCTGAAACCGGCGAAGCCAGATCTCTTCTGCGGTTTGCTTTATTCTTTAAATGATACATGGCTTCGTTCTCCTGTTCAAACTTCCGTTGTATCTTTTTCTCTGCATTAAATGCCTTGATAATTCTTATCCCACCCAAGGTTTCTTCAATGGTTGAAAAAAGTTTGCCGAACTGCTGTAAAACATTTTTGTTTTCTTTTTTTAAAGAGCGGCCAATTCTACCTAAAATAAATCCGGCTATGGGTAAAAAAATTACGAGGAATAAAGTTAGTTGCGGACTAAGAATGACCATGTAGGTAAAAAACAAAATAATGGTTATCGGTTCCCGAAACATACTTTCCAAAACACTTACAGTAGAGCCTTCAACATCACCCAGGTCGTTTGAAAGTTTGCTCATAATATCACCTTTGCGCTGTTCGCTGAAATAACCGATAGGCAATTGCAGAATTTTTGCATACATACTGCTCCGCATATCATTCAGTATCCGGTTGCGGATGGGGTTTAAAAAATACATACTTAAATAAGCAAAAAGGTTTTTAAGTAAAATGGCCACAAATACTACCAGGCAAATCACCATTAAAGCTTTTATATTGCCGCCCGGTTCATTTATTACTTTGTACAGCCATTCTTTAAAATAATTAACCGGGTTAATGCCGTTAAAAAATCCAGTGCCGGTTACAGCCTTAAAAGCATCGCCCTGTTTAAAAATGAGCATTAAAAATGGGCTTAGCAGGCCCAATGACAATACGCCGAAAATAGCTGACAGTATATTAAACCCAAAATAGCTGATAAGCAGCCGTGGATATTTTTTGATGTATTTAAAAATTGTAAGTAAACTCTTCATGCCTGTGGTAAATATAAAAGCTGATAAAACGTAGCAAAGTAACTAATTTTACATCGAACAAAACCAATTTGATATGTTGGAAGGTAAAAGACAAAAACAAGTGGCCGGTTTATTAAATAAGGAACTGAATGATATTTTTCAGCGCATGGGTATAAGCATGATGGATGGTGGCATGATCTCCATTTCATCTGTAAAAATTACTCCCGACCTGTTTGATGCCCGTATTTACCTGAGTTTTTTTAAAGTTACTGACCCCATTGCTGCATTAAAGAAAATAGAAGAACGCAGCTGGGAGATAAAAAAAGAACTTACCGAAAGAATCAGGCGGCAGTTACGCAGTATGCCTAAACTTACTTTTTATATTGACGATACGCTGGATTATGTAGATAAAATAGAAGAGCTATTTAAAGAGATAAAAAAACCCTCTATCTCCCCCAATGGAGGAGGAAATCCCGAAGATGGAAGCGGAGAACTTTAAACCTTAAACTTTAAACTTTTTAACCCCTTCCATGTACTTAACCTTTGCCTGGAGATATTTTAAAGCAAAAAAAAGTGCCAATGCCATCAACATAATTGCATGGGTAACAGTTGGTGTAATTGCTTTTGCAACCTGCTGCCAGGTTTTGGTGTTAAGCGTTTTTAATGGATTTGAAGACCTGGTGAAATCGTTATACGCTTCTTTTTATACGGATATTAAAATTGTGCCTGCAAAGGGAAAAACATTTTTTCTTACTGCTGAACAATTAGTGCAGCTAAAGCAACAACCTTTTGTACAGGATTTTTCCTTGATAGCTGAAGAAAAGGCCTTGCTGCAAAACAATGACGGTGAAAATGCCCAAACGGTTATTTATTTAAAAGGGGTGGATAACAATTATCGCCTTGTATGCGGTGTAGCTGATAAAACCAGCAAAGGAACGTTTAACACAGGCACTGTTGATGAACCAGGCTTAGTATTAGGTGCCGGAATACAATATGCTATTGGTGTAAGTATGAACCCCGCTTTCCCCAGTAATAATCTCACTGTAATTTTACCAAAAAAAAATGGAGCTGGCAGTGACCCTCTGCAATCTTTAAGCGAAGGAAATGCAGCGCCAACCGGTGTATTTACAATTCAGCAGGATTTTGACAATAAATATGCAATAACAAATATTGATTTTGTAAAACAGCAGATGGGGCTTGCAACAAATGAATACAGTGCCCTGGAGTTAAAACTAAAGCCTAAAAGTGATATAAAAGAAGCACAGCAAAAATTAGCTGTATTGCTGGGTAATAATTATAAAGTGCAAACGCTCTATCAGCAAAATATGAGTTTGTATAATACGATGAGGATGGAAAAATGGATCATCTATGCCGTGTTTACACTTATATTAATAGTATCAGCATTTACCATGATAAGTGCCTTAACAATGTTAGTGCTGGAAAAACAAAAAGACATCAGTGTTTTACAAAGTATGGGGGCTCATAAAAGCACAATAAAAAAAATATTTTTAAGCGAGGGCCTGTTATTAGGTGCTATTGGCGCTGTAACCGGAATTTGCCTGGCTGTAATAATCTGCCTGCTGCAAATAAAATTTAAATTCCTTAAAATAGGTGGAAATTCTTTTTTGATAGATTATTTTCCGGTAAAGCTGGTAACTGCCGATTTTATACTGGTAGCAACAACTGCCGGTTTAATAGCTTTTATTGCTGCCTGGTTTCCGGCACATAAAGCCAGCAGGCAAAATTTTCAGCTAAAGTAGCTGATTAATAATCTCCCAAGGTTTCCGGTAATTGCGCCAGGGCTTTTTGTAATTGATCGTCGTTAGGTGCTATACCATGCCACTCGTGGCTGCCTTCCATAAAATCAATCCCTTTACCCATAGCTGTTTTCATTAAAATAACAATGGGTTTTCCTTTGCCAACAAAGGTTTTGGCATTATTTAATCCGGCAACTACAGCATCCATATCATTGCCTTCCATTTCCAGTACCTGCCAGTTAAAGGCTTCAAATTTTGCCCTTAAATTATCTAAGCCCATTATTTTTTTAGTAGGGCCGTCAATTTGCTGGCCATTCCAGTCAATTGTGGCAATAAGGTTATCCACATTTTTATGTGCTGCAAACATAATGGCTTCCCAGTTCTGGCCTTCATCCAGTTCGCCATCGCCATGCAGCGAAAACACAATATTGCTATCGTTATTCAGTTTTTTTGCCAGTGCTGCTCCAATAGCAACACTCATGCCCTGCCCTAATGATCCACTGGCAATACGTACACCCGGTAAATGTTCATGTGTGGTGGGGTGGCCCTGTAAACGGGAGTCCAGCTTTCTGAAAGTAGCTAATTCTTTAACCGGAAAATATCCACTACGTGCCAATGTGCTATAAAATACAGGGGAGATATGGCCATTGCTTAAAAAGAACAAATCTTCTCCAATGCCATCCATTGAAAAGGCAGGGTTATGCTTCATTACACTAAAATAAAGTGCTGTAAAATACTCGGCACAACCTAACGATCCTCCGGGATGCCCACTTTGAACACCATGTACCATCCTTACAATATCTCTGCGTATTTGTGATGCTGTTGCTGTAAGATTACTCATAATATTTTTTTTATTCTTTTATAGCAGAAGCTGCCTTAAAGGCAACCGGATTTTTATGCGCTGCAAACCTACTTTAAATCAATTGATAGAACAATTAAAAAAAGGAATGCTGCTTAAATAGTTAATAATAAGTTTATAATTTCTGCGTTACTTTATTGATTAGCCCGGGAAACCCAGTATAAAATAAATCTCCCGTAATAAATTTAACAGGCAACTTATTAACACAAATCAGGGTCTAAAGTAAAATTTTACAAGTATTAGATAAAATATTAGGTTTACTTAAAACATATTTAATACTTTTGCAGTGTAATAGATTTTTGTACCATAATGATTGCCAATAATTAAATTGAATGGATAACATTTTACTTAGTGCAGCACTTGCATTTTTAATAACTTTTTTTGCCATACCTATCATTATTCAGGTTGCTAAAGACAAAAAACTGTTTGATGAACCTGATGAACGTAAAGTGCACAAAGCTGTTATCCCCACTTTAGGCGGTATAGGTATTTTTGCCGGTTTTATTATAGCCACTTTAATGGGTGTGCCTGCTGGTATTGCTTCAGAACTTCAATATTTCGCCGCAGCTGCCACAGTAATTTTCTTTTTAGGCCTTAAAGACGATATTCTTATTCTGTCTGCCAGTAAAAAATTTATTGGCCAGTTAATTGCCGCAGGCATTATTATTAAATTTGGAGGTGTTCAGTTGCAGAATATGCATGGTTTTTTAGGCATTTACGAAATACCTTATACAGCAAGTATTGTACTTACCATATTTACTATAATTGTAATCACTAATTCTTTTAACCTTATTGATGGTGTTGACGGGCTGGCCGGAAGCTTAGGGGTACTAACCACACTTGTTTTTGGAACGTACTTTTTTGTTGCCGGCCAACTGGCTTATGCAGTTATGGCATTTGCACTTGCAGGCAGCATCATTGCTTTTTTAATTTATAATTTTTCGCCGGCAAAAATATTTATGGGTGATACAGGTTCACTTTTGCTGGGTCTGGTAAATTCAATCCTGGTTATTAAATTCATTAATATTGCAGGTAACCCTGTTGCAGCATTTGGCCTTGAGGCTTCTCCTGCAATTGGATTTGCCATTTTAATGATCCCTCTTTTTGATACCTTACGTGTATTTGCATTACGTATTTTAGACAGGCGCTCTCCATTTAGCCCCGACAGAACACATGTGCATCATTTTTTACTCGACCTTGGCCTAAACCACCGCATGGTAACCTTTACCTGTGTGACTGCAAATATTGTATTTATAGCATTAGCTTATTTTTTACGCCACCTGGGTACTACAACCCTGCTGGGCATTTTACTGGTATCGGCATTTATTTTTATTGGTGTTATTTATTACAGCAGGCCCAAAAACAGAGCCATTGCAAAAAATAATAACAATACCAGCATTTCAGGTACTTCAATAATCAAGTCGCACAAAATTCTTTCTTTAGCACCCGAAAGCGTTGAAGCCGAATAAGTTTACCTCTAATTTTATTGAGCAAAGACTACTGTGATATCTAAATTACGGTACTTTTCTATAGCTTTGCATCCACTTAATATTTTCAATTATGCCAGAAGGATTGGATAAAATACACAGCGATACGGAATCTGTAATGACCAAGGCTCTTAACCATCTTGAAGCAGAACTGGTTAAAATACGTGCCGGAAAAGCGAACCCCAATATGCTGGATGGTATTGTTGCTGACTATTACGGCAACCCAACTCCCATTAACCAGGTAGCCAATGTTTCTGTGCTGGATGCCCGTACAATTTCGGTACAACCATGGGAGAAAAATATGCTGCAGGCAATTGAAAGAGCTATTATAATGGCTAATATTGGCATTAACCCACAAAATGATGGTACCGTTATCCGCTTGTATTTACCGCCATTAACTGAAGAAAGAAGAAAAGAACTGGTGAAGCGTTGTAATGGCGAAGGTGAACATGCTAAAGTTGCAGTACGCAACATCCGCAGAGACAGTATTGAAGCAATTAAGAAATTACAAAAAGATGGCCTGAGTGAAGATGCCTGTAAAGATGCTGAAAAAGATGTACAGGATATAACGGATAAATTTATTTCACTGATAGAAAAACATTTAGCAGCCAAAGAAAAAGAAATAATGGCGGTATAAATTTTTATTATTTACCCTTTCTGTTAGCAACATATACACCTGCTAAAATAAGTATTAAACAGAGTACCTGCTTCCAGCCAATTTCTTCTTTATAAATAACGCCCCAGATTATGGCAACAACAGGTATGCCATACGTAACCATCGATGCAAAAATTGCCCCGGCACGTTTTACCAGCATATAAAAAATTACCGAAGCTACTGCAGTACCAAAAATACCCAGCAATGCTGCTGCCCCTGTTGACAACAGTACCCCTTTATCACTAAAAGATAAATTAAAATAACCAGTAGCCATTAAAACTATTAATGCCGGAACTGCATTTAAAGTTAGCGCCAGTGCTGCAATTTTTAAAGAGCCGATCTGGCTTAAATGGCGATGTACCATATTTACATTAATGCCATAAAAAGCAGTGGCCAGTACCACATAACTTATGTACAAAAGGTTTTGATTTTCCTGC
>JAYVJU010000323.1:0-8776 GCA_043769035.1 Ferruginibacter sp. | reverse complement strand
AGGGCAATATTATTAAAAAACTTCCCTTTAATGTAACGGGTATAAGGGTACAATGTTCTGGAAACAGCGTAAGCCGAATCGGCAACTTTAAAAGGAATGCGGGTAACATATTTTGTAAGCAGGGTTGATAAATTTATTTTACCACCGCCATTACTTCGGATATCTAAAACAATATTGTTGATGCCGGCCTTTCTGATATACCTGAAAGTTTGCCTGAAAAATTTACGCAACCTTCCGGTGCTGAAAGTATTTAATGTAATGATGGCGGTATTGTTTGTTGTATCAACTGCCAGTGAGCGTATGTTTTGTAATTGCTGTTTTTTTATTTCGCTTTTGGTTCTTTTTACCGGCGGCGGGGCAATCCTTTTTCTTTTAGTCGTGTCTTTGGGTGGATTGAATAACGAAATTTTTACGGTTTGCTCTTTACCCAGACTATCTAAATAATTAACCGAATACGTAGTACTTAAGCCAAATACATTACGGTGATAATAGGGAAAATTGTTGCTGAGCCTTAAATAGTTTACGTTATTGGCGTAACCGTCTTCCGTCATGTATCCAAAAAGGGTTTGTATCATTTTGGCATTGCTCAGCCCGTTGATACCCGTAACCAGGGTTCCTCTTTTTAAAACAGAATCTCTCCTGTTGATATTGCCGGTTATGGCCATAGTGTCATTCCACACTTTCATAAACAGCGGAAAGGAAGGCGACTGTTTGTTGTTTACCCATTTGTTATACGCCTTGCTCATACCAAAACTGGTGTGGCCGCAGTGTATTTTATCTGTTAACGGCACAATCACCTTCCAGCCAAATTGCTGCTCCGTCATGCTGTCTTCAATAGCGGCATAGTATTTATCAAAATACATATCCATACTATCCTTGCCGGTGTACCAATATAATGACGGGTGTTTTTTTTGCAGTATGTTTTTTAGTAAAACATAATCTTCCTGTAATTTTTCTTTAGGGTATTTTTTGGCAGGGGTGTAATTTTTTGATATAGTGGCGCATGAATAAAATAATACAACAAGTGTTATCAGCAGTAAATGGCAAACTTTATTCATCAGGGCAAAAATACTTAAAACTAAAGTTAAGTGTACTGTCATTCCGGCGAAGGAGGAATCTGTTGAGGAAAAGGTTGATGCTGAGGTAATTTAATGCAAACTTGTTGTTTTTAATTTATTTAAAAATTATCCGGGAGGGGGTAACAAATCTGAAGGATCAATAAAAAGCTGGGTTATCTTAATTTTTAAGCAGTCAGCAATTTTTTGCAGACGTGGTATATTGGCTTTTTGTTTATCGTTTTCAATTTTGCTTAAGGTGGTTTTAGAGATGTCAATTTGTTTGGCAAGGTCAATTTGTTTAATGCCTTTAAGTCTTCTCCAGTTACGAATATTGTTTCCAATTAGAGGAGGATTAGTACTATCCATTTTGTACAGGTTAAATTTTTGGATTATTAAATATAGTAAAATTAATAACAAAGTGTATTTTTTTGTAAAACAATTTATAAAACATTACAAATGCATAGTAAAAATACTATGATAGTGGAAATAAAGAGGTGGAAAAACGAAACAAAGTTTATGGATATAATTCTTTCTTATTAAAAATATGTTCCACTTTTAATATTAATTATTCTGGCCAGAATTGCGGGACATTAAACCTGAATTGACCCCAAAGAAAAAACAAAAAAGTTAAGTGAATTTATACAAACACTTAAAATTGTATGACGCTGAACATTCAATTTACACTGACGGTAAATTAATTAACCTAAAAATTAAAAATTATGAAAAAGCTATCATTGTTTGTTTTGATTGTCTTTGCCGGTATGCAACTATCTGCAAAAGTTGCTACAGGTATAAAACCTTGTAAAGAAAAGCAAGTTGAAATTCTAAAAGAATTTCCAGCAAAAAGAGACGTAGCGATTTTTTCCGCTTCATTCCAACCTCAGGAAAAAAAAGCTGCTTTTATTTATTATACCTACCATGTAGAGCTTACTTGGTTAGGCCAAGATGCCGATTTTATAGAATGTGATGTGGAACCGTATGTTAAATGGGACTTTATTGATCATTATTATGGGGAGCTTATCAGGTACACATGGTCCGATGAAGACGAACTACTTGAATCCGAGGTAATGACAAATTGGTTAGAAGATCAATATTCTTCTTCAGGTGATTGCCCAGAGCCGGAATAATCATTTTGATCAAAGTTTAAAAGCGTGGAAATACTTATAATAATGCATTTAATGCAATATTATAAGAAGAAATTTTCACGCTTCTTAATTTTAACATAAATTAGAATTTCGATATTATAACTTTATACTTAATAATTTATTTTAAATTACTTTACTGTCATACCCAATTCAAAACCTTGGAATATGAATGAATTCAAAAAAACAATCACGGCAGGCATTTTTATTTTTTTTTACACGCTATGCGTTGCACAAAATTCCACTTTTAAAGGAAAGATTGAGTATAGTTTTGAAACGCTCCTATCCTCTGGGACTTATAAAGAATTTCCCGGAGTAATTATCTATTTTAATGAAACAGTTTACTGTTTTCAGCAGGTTCAAAAGTTACCGGATATTGATACAAGGGTGGCAGCAGGAATCAAAATGCTGATGGATAAAAATAAAAACTATAATATAGTACTGGATAGCTTTGAAATTGAAAGGCAACGTAGGAAATTAAAGGCACAGATGACAGACAGCCAGAATGTTTTACCACCCCCACCGATTAATTTTATCTCTTATAATACAAATATTTCTACCATGCCGCGGAATATCGGAGACAGCTCCTATTGTGTTACCGATACGATATCCAGGATTAACTGGGTGTTATTGGATGATACGATGACCATTCAAGGCTTGCTTTGCCAAAAAGCCAGAGGGGTTATATCTGATAAATTTTACCAGGTTTGGTTTACATCATCAATACCCTTTTCTGCCGGACCACCTTTGATGTATGGCCTTCCCGGGATAATTGTATTGGCAATAAGTGAAGATAAAAAAAGGAGGTATAAAATGATTAAATTAGAATATCCACTTAGCAGTGCAGTAGAATTTACCGGTTGTACAAATGAAAAAAAGATATCTAAATCTGATTTTTTTCAGCTTCAGGAAAAGTACAGAAAAGAAAGACAACAGAAAAGGGAAGAATTAAAGAAAACCAACCAATATTAAATTTGTACATGTTGAAATATTTTATTTGCAGTTGCCTTTTACTTTTGGCAACTGCTCTTTGTTTTTGCCAAGTTGTAAAAATTACAGCTAAGATTGTAAATGAAAACAATATTGGCCTAACTGGTGTAACTATAATTGCAAAACAAAATAGCATAATTAAAACCTACACCCAAACCGACAGCAATGGTTATTTCAGTTTATCACTTTTGGTTACTCAAAAATATGTATTACAAATGAGCAGTGTTGGGTATAAAAAATTGGAAACAGAGTTGTTAGTAACTGAAATACTAAAAGAGAATATTTACATTTTAGAAAAGCAGATAAAAACAGAAGACACTGTTATAATAACCGCTAAAAGGGGGTATTATGAAAGCGGCGACACCATTTTTTACAATACCGATATATATAAAAGAAACAATGAAAATAACCTTAAAGATTTATTAAACAATTTGCCTGGCGTACAAGTAACGCAAAACGGAAAAATTATGGTAGATGGGCAAATAGTAGACAAGGTGTTAATTGAAGGCAAAGATTTAACGGGTGAAAATTATGAAAAAATAATAAATAACCTGAGTCCCCATGCGTTAGATCAAGTACAGGTATTAAAAAAATACAGGGATCCCTTTTCATTATCAGCCTCCGTAACCGGAGATACGGAAGTGGCAATTAATTTAACATTTAAAAAGAAAAAATTAATCCCCAGTGCTAAATTCTCATTGAGCCTGGGTGCGCCGGTTGAATATTTTGAACAAAAGACAGATTTTTTGATAACCCATAAATATATAACGGGGCTTAGTTTTATTAACTGGAACACTATTGGCAACACGTTTCAATTTATTGCTTCGCCTAATGAAATACTGGGAAGTTATAAATCAGGCGCATTTAGCAAATTAGGTAAAGGCTTGTCTTACTTTAATGGGGTTAGCGAATTGAATTTACCCATAACCAAGAACTTATACAGCTTTAATAATTCAAAATATTTTGATAACAGTTCGCAAATTAATTTTTCAAAAAATACCACTAATAAAATCACTATTACTTATGCCCCCGAAAAAATTGAACAAACTGAGAACAGATATGTACAAACATTTAACGGCAATCAAGTGTTATCAGAGACTAAATCTTTGAGAAATCCGATGATTAATAATAAAAAATTTATTGTTAAAAACGAATTAATCTGGATGGTAAAACCAAACAAACAAGTAAAAGTTGAATCAAATTATATAAAAGAAAACAGCGGGGCTAATGATTACGGGCTATTAAATAATAAAAGCACCATTTTTAATACTGATAATAATAAAAATTTATTCAATAGCCTTATAAATTATACTACCTATTTAAAGAAATCAAGATTGTTTAACGCAGCTTTTTTTTATGAATTTGAAAAAAACAATGAATGGTTATACTCCGAAGGAGTTGCTTATAACGGAACGCTGTTTAGCAATATGTTTGGGATTACAAAAAATTTAAATCAACAAAAAGTAAACAATGAATATAATTTAGGAGGGTATTTTAAATTAATAAAACATAAAAATGATTATTCAATTACTATTCAACCAACATATAAATTTCTAAAGGGCAATTTTTATTCTAATTTATTTGCTGCTTCCACTACGGGTTTTATATTTCCCAGTATTGATTCTTTTCAAAACCAATTTCACTATAGCCAAAATTCCCTTTCATTGCCCATACGCTATAAATATGATGATGTACGTGATATTTATAATTTTTCAATACAGGCAGAGCCATTTATATTGATGCGACAAAAGTTTCACGCTATTAGTAATTCAAATTATTTTGATTTTAATGCTGATGCAGAGTTTAAGTATAATTTAAAAAACAAGAAATCGCTGAGTATCAAGGCAGGTAAAAAATATACCACCCCCAATTCAGAACAAATCATGCAAAATAATATTGTTAAGAACAATCGAAATATTCAATCCAGATCAGATTTAATTACTAATAGTACAGCTTATAATTTTAGTGCTTCATTCAATAATAACTCGTTTAATAAAAAAATTAAAAATGCTTATTCGGTAGGATATGGAATGAATGAACCTAATTATATTAACAATGGCATTTATAATAATTTATTTACCATATACAGTTATTTACCATTTAGCAATGTCAATAATTCAGTTAATGCTGCCTTACGAAACGAACTTTCCAGTAAAACGTTAAAACTAAAATTCGAACAAACTCTAATGTATATCAATAGTAAAAATTATAGTTCACAAAATAGTTCCCTATTACTCAGTACTTCTAAAAGACTTACATTCGAAAATAAAATAAAATCTAAATTTATAAATAGTTTTAATTTTGACTGGAGTAATAGTTTTAGCTATTTTAATAGCAAAATAGATAACAGCACGGTCAATTACATTAACTATGCAAATATCTCTACGCTTTTAGTCAATATAAACTACATGAAAAAAATCCATTTAGACTTTTCATTTCGGGATTTTTATTTTTACACCCCTTCAAACAAACAAAAAAATCATTTATTATTTGCCAATGTTAGTTACAAACAACTGTTTAATAAAAATAAAATCAGGGCTACTTTGGAGTTAAATAATGTTACTAACGAGAGAAAATTTGGTAACCAGTTTGTTAGTGCTACTCAATACAACGAAACAAGCACTATTTTAATTCCTTTTTATGCGATAGCAAAACTTGAATTTTTACTTTAATTTTTATTATGTGTAGTTTTCTGGTAACTATATTTATATATTTTTTAAATGATTCCACCCCTGCGCAACCAATGCATGTTTGTTTCCACCACGGGTAATAATATGTAGCCCTTCATTTTTTTCGGTAATATAACCATTAATACTTAACCCATTATTGGCATTTATTTTTTCGTAATCTGCCTGGGCAACTGTAAATAACAATTCATAATCCTCACCACCGCTTAATGCACATGCGGTAGGGTCAAGCTCCAGTTTATAGGCAAAAGCTTTACTCTCTTCATTTAACGGTAATTTATCTTCGTAAATCACACAACCAACATTGCTTTGTTTACAAATATGAATCAGCTCACTGCTAAGTCCATCGCTTATGTCCATCATGCTGGTGGGCATAATGTTTTGTGCAGCAAAATATTCCACCACATCTTTTCTTGCCTCGGGTTTTAACAGGCGGCCAACTATATATGCCTGCCCTTCCAGGTCGGGCTGGGCACCTGTTTCTTCAAAAATTTTACGCTCTCTTTCTAAAATGGTTAAACCTAAAAAGGCACCACCCAAATCTCCGCTTACGCAAATCAAGTCATTCAGCTTTGCGCCGCTTCTTGTAACGTAGCTGTCAGGAGCTACTTCGCCGATAGCAGTAACACTTATTATAAACCCTTTTTTACTGCTTGTGGTATCACCACCAATTAAATCTACCTCATATTCTTTGCAGGCGGCATATACACCTTCGTAAAATTCATCCAATGCTTCCACACTAAATTTATTGCTTATACCAATGCTGATAACAATTTGTGTTGGTGTAGCGTTCATGGCATAAATGTCGCTAAGGTTTACCACCACACTTTTATAGCCTAAATGTTTTAATGGGGTATAACTTAAATCAAAGTGAATACCTTCCAGCAGCAAATCTGTACTTACTACTGTTTGCCTGCCAAAATGATCTATTACAGCACCATCATCACCTACACTTAAAATAGTGGATGCATTTTTTGTTTCATTATTTTGCGTAAGGCGGTCTATTAAACCAAATTCGCCAAGGGATGCTATTTCTGTTCTTTCCATCATTTTAGATTGCCGATTTTAGATTTTCTTTAACTTGTTACTACTATCTTTTTCGTTAGCTATGTTTTTTAAAGTGGTATTGATTGAGGCCACAATAATTGCAAGTAATTCGTTGGCTTCTTTGTATAAATCTCTTAATTCATTTTTTACTTCTTCATTAAATTCTGCCAGCAGTTCATAAAAGTGCATAGTTTCATCTAACTCCTCTTCTGCAATCCTTAATTTATTAACAAAATCAGCTTTTGATTTTCCCCTGCATGCAGCCCGGTAATTTGCAGATGCAGAACTGGAGCATCTTACAATTTGGCCAATATATGATTTGTTTACTACGTTGTATGGCAACTTAAGGCAAAGCTTTGCAGTGTTTACTGCAAGTGATTTTAACCGTTTCATTATTTCAAACTTGTCAACAGCCATAAGACTATTTTAGATTGGCGATTTCGGATTTACCTAAAATACGTTAGTGTTTAATTTCATAATCTCCCTGAAATTTTATTCTGGCAAATAGCTAAGATATTTTGAATTTAAAAAAATCTAAAATCGACAATTTAAAATCTACAATTTACCTCTGCCATTTACTACTTCAACCATCTCATCGTGTATCAAACCATTGGTTGCTAATATATGCGGCTGATAGGGTGAATAAGGATTGCCCTTAAAATCTGTAACCTTTCCTCCGGCCTCCTGAACTATTAAAAAACCGGCGGCACTGTCCCAGGCTGCCAATTTATGTTCATAAAAACCATCAAAGCGTCCGGCGGCCACCCAACATAAATCAATAGCAGCGCTACCCAGCCGGCGTACCGGCACGCCCTTACGAATAAGCTTTTCAAAAATTTGCAATGGGCCGTTAGGCTCATCTAAATAGGTATATGGAAAACCGGTAACAAGGCAACTGCTGATTACCGTTGCTTTATTACCCACATTTATTTTTTTTCCGTTTAGTGTAGCACCTTGTCCTTTTTCTGCAAAATATAATTCGTTTAGCATAGGTGCATAAACAGTACCCATAATCATTTCACCATTTTTTTCCACCCCAATACTTACACAGCAAATGGGTATGCCATTGGCAAAATTTATAGTACCATCAATAGGATCAATTATCCATTTATATTCACTATCTGTAATTATTTCACCTGTTTCTTCACTAAGTATAAAATGATCGGGATAGCTTTTTTGTATAATGTCGATAATCGCTTTTTCGCTGGCGTGGTCGGCCTCTGTAACAGGGTTATTAATACCCTCCTTATTGGTAATCTTAAATTCGCCATTAAAAAAACGCTGTATTTCTTTTCCTCCGGCCTCTATGGCATTTAACAGTATTGTTTTTATCATGCCGCAAAGATAAACCCCCTGTTTGATAAATGGATTTTAAAATGGGTAGAAAAGGTTTATTTGGCAATAGCCAATTATATATATAGCATTGCATTTTTTAATTTACTTTACACATAGAAATAAGCACAAGAAAATTGCAATTATCGGTAATTATAGTAAACTACAACGTAAAGTATTTTTTAGAGCAATGCCTTTGCTCGGTAGAAAAAGCATGTAAAAATATAGCTGCAGAAATTATTGTTGTAGATAATAATTCAACCGACGGAAGCATGGATTTTCTGCCGCAACGGTTTCCCGCTGTAAATTTTATATGGAATGGTGTGAATGTTGGCTTTGCCAAAGCAAATAATCAGGCGTTGGCTATGGCGCAAGGGGAATATATACTGTTTTTAAACCCCGATACCATTGTACCGGAAGACTGTTTTGAAAACTGTATCCGTTTTTTTCAGTCACACCAGCAGGCAGGAGCTTTAGGTGTTCGAATGATTGACGGTTCAGGAAAATTTTTGAAAGAAAG
>JAYVJU010000322.1:0-7776 GCA_043769035.1 Ferruginibacter sp. | reverse complement strand
TCATTAATTTTTTTTGTAAGTATGGAAAGCCTTGAAGGAATAACAGGAACTCCTGCTGTACCGGCAGCTTTTTTTATAAACAATTCATGCAGGCGGGGCTTTGGTGGTGGTAAAAAAATACCATCCGGATCATTTTCCAAACCTTCGTTGGTGCCAAATATTCCAATCAGTTTATCAATGGCATCGTAGTAAGGTTTTACATCTTCATATCCAATCGGCCAATCATCACCAAGCCCATCAATACTTTTTCTTTTAAAATCTTTTGGCCCAAACCTCAGGGAAATTCTTCCCCAGTGATTGGTTCTTCCACCCAGCATTCTTGCCCTCCACCAGCTCCAGTCTGTTCCTTCTTCTTTTGTAAAAGGTTCGCCTTCCACATCCCATCCATAGTAGCAGGCATCAAAATCGCCAAAGGGGCGAAACTTTGTGCTGGCACCTCTCCGGGGGCTTTCGTACGACCATTTTAATTGGGTAATATTTTTTTGTGGGTCGTACATGGCACCAGCCTCAATAAGGCATACTTTTAAACCAGCCTTGCTTAACTGGTATGCTGCCATACCACCGCCGGCACCGCTGCCCACAATAACCACATCATATTTTTTCGGTTGAATTTTTATTTGCAGATCTCCCATATAGTCTGTTGCTTTAATAATGGAAGTTAGAAATTAAATGTGTTTTAAAAGAAACTTTTTTTAAACGGTAACTGCAAACGGTTGCGGTGCAATATTTTTTTAATGGATATGATTATTGAATGATTTTTAAAATTATATTTACCAACTCAAATTAATTGCTTTAATAAATAAAACGATATGCAAGCTATAGACAGAAATAAATTATTTGTAGCCAGTTGTCTGGCATTACTGGTAACTTCTCTTTCATTTGGCATAAGGGCAGGGTTACTGGGTACCTGGGGTACACAGTTTAATTTAGATAAATCAGAAATGTCAACCATTACAGCAACAGCTTTCTGGGGCTTTCCGCTTGCAGTAATTATTGGAGGCATGGTGGTGGATATTATTGGTATGAAGAAATTATTGGTGATGGCATTTGTATTTCACCTGGCCGGTATTCTGTTAACCATTTTTGCAGGAAATTTTGGAAGTCCTTACTGGGCATTGTTTATTTCTACCTTATTAATTGGTATAGCCAACGGAACTGTGGAAGCAGCATGTAATCCTTTAGTAACAGCATTGTACAGCGATAATAAAACAACCAAGCTCAATCACTTTCATTTATGGTTTCCGGGGGGTATCGTAATCGGCTCGTTGGTAGTTTATTTTTTAGGACAAAAAATTGCAGGTACTGAAAGTATCAGTAACTGGAAAATGCTTGTAGCCCTGATGCTGATTCCAACAGTATTATACGGATGGCTTTTTGCAAAAGAAAAATTTCCTGTTACGGAAAGAGTAGCCAGCGGTGTTTCAACTGCAAGTATGTATAAAGCATTGGCAAGTCCGCTGTTTATTTTTATGATCATTTGTATGTTTGGTACTGCCATTACAGAATTATTTACCGGCCAGTGGATTGGGGTTTTATTAAGTAACGTAACAAAAAATTCTTTACTTATCCTTGCTGTATCAACAGGTATAATGGCTATTGGCCGTGCTTTTGCCGGACCTGTAGTGCATAAGCTGGCACCGCAGGGGGTATTATTAATGTCGGCAATATTAGCAACTTTAGGGTTATATATTTTGGGGCATACAGATGGCAGTATGGTTTTTGTAGGCGCATTGGTTTTTGGTATGGGAGTTTGTTATTTCTGGCCCACCATGCTGGGGTTTGTTTCAGAAAATTTGCCAAAGACTGGTGCTGTTGGTTTAAACCTGATGGGAGGTGCCGGTATGTTTGCGGTATCTATCTACACCATATTTATGGGTGGCGTGTATGATAATAAAATTGCTGCACATTTACCTGCTGGTGCCGATTTAAAAGTTTATAACAGTCCAGAAGCTACAGAACAAATGAAAGCAGCCTTGGCAGAAGCCAACAAAACTGCAGGACCGGAAATCATAAACACTACAATGATTCTTCCGGTAATATTGGTAGCAGCATTTGCAGGATTATTTTTTTATATGAAAAATAAAAATAAAGCAGCTTAATAATAAACTATTTTAGTAATGGAAAACAATCCTTCAAGGCGGCAATTATTAAAACAGTTAGCAGTTGGTTCTGTTGCTATGGCGGCAAGCCCGCTTGCATCTTTAGCTGCTGCAGATAATAGTAACATGAAACTGAAAGGCAATATCAACCACTCTGTATGCAGGTGGACCTACAATTTTTTACCATTGGATGAATTGTGTAAAGTGGCCAACAAAATTGGGTTAAAGGCCATTGACCTTGTTGGGCCAAAAGAATGGAATGTATTGAAAAGCCATGGCCTCGATTCATCAATGTGCAATGGAGCCGAAATCAGTTTAACAAAAGGGTGGAATCATACCGAATATCATTCAACATTAATAAAAAACTATACCGATCATATAAATTATGTTGCAGATGCCGGGTATAAAAATTTAATTTGCTTTAGCGGCAGCCGTGATGGGATGGATGATGAAACCGGATTAAAGAATTGCGTGGAAGGGTTAAAACAGATAATAGGATTTGCAGAAAAGAGAGGCGTGATGATTCAAATGGAATTACTGAATAGTAAAATAGACCACAAAGATTATATGTGCGACAGAAGTGTGTGGGGCGTGGAATTATGCAAACGTTTAGGATCAGAAAATTTTAAACTGCTGTACGATATTTATCACATGCAGATTGATGAAGGCGATGTAATAAGAACTATAAAAAATAATCACCAGTATTACGGTCATTATCATACAGCAGGGGTTCCGGGAAGGCATGAAATTGATGATACACAGGAATTGTTTTATCCTGCTATTATAAAAGCAATTTCAGATAGCGGGTTTAAAGGCTATCTGGCACAGGAGTTTATACCAACGGGTAAAGAAAAAGAAGATAAAATTAAAGCGTTAAAAAAAGCAGTGAAAATCTGCGACATTTAAAATCTAAATTACTTACAACTTATTACTTAAAACTTACAACTTTTAGATATGCCAGAAACTACTTACGATGCCATTGTTGTTGGCTCAGGAATCAGCGGCGGATGGGCTGCAAAAGAACTTACCGAAAAAGGGCTTAAGGTTTTGATGCTCGAAAGAGGCAACCATATTGAGCATGTAAAAGATTATGTAACTGCCAATAAAGAGATATGGGAGTTTCCGCACAGGGATATCCGTACACAGGAAATGATAAAAGAACATCCTGTTTTAAAAAGAGATTATCCTTTGAGTGAGCAAACTTTAGGCATGTGGGTAAAAGATACAGAAAGCCCTTATACCGAAACTAAACGTTTCGACTGGTTCAGGGCTTATCATACCGGTGGCCGTTCTTTACACTGGGGCCGCCAGAGCTATCGCTTTAGTAAAATGGATTTTGAAGCCAATGCTAAAGAAGGTATTGGAGTAGATTGGCCCATTCGTTATGATGAAATTGCATCCTGGTACAGTTATGTAGAAAGGTTTGCAGGCATACAGGGCAGTAAAGAAGGATTGGATGTTTTACCCGATGGCGAATTTTTGCCTGCTATGGATATGAACGTAGTGGAAAAAGATGTCGCAGTAAAATTAAAATCGCACTATAATGGTAAGCGGCATATGTTTATTGGCCGCAGTGCAAATATTACCGAAGCAAGGCCGGAGCAGGGCAGAACGAATTGTCAGTATCGTGACAGGTGCTGGCGTGGTTGTCCGTTTGGAGGCTACTTCAGCACACAATCCGCAACATTGCCTGCTGCAAGAAAAACAGGTAATCTTACCATGGAGAATAATAAAATTGTTACCAAGCTTATCTACGATAAAAACAGCAAAAAGGCAACTGGGGTAGAAGTGATTGATGCTGAAACAAACAAGACTTACACTTACAATGCAAAAATTATTTTCCTTTGTGCATCATCTTTTAACAGCACCTGGGTTTTAATGAATACTGCTACCGACATTTGGCCCGAAGGTTTGGGCAGCAGCAGTGGTGAACTGGGGCATAATGTAATGGATCATCATTTTAGAATTGGTGCATCCGGAAGACCGGAAGGATATGAAGACAAATATATTTTCGGCCGCAGGCCAACAGGTATTTATATTCCTCGCTTTAGAAATATTGATGGTGATAAAAGAGATTACCTGCGTGGCTTTGGCTATCAGGGGGGTGCAAGCCGTGGCAGGGGATTGCAGGTGGCCGAATTAACACTCGGGGCAGAATTAAAAGAAGCTTTATCTGAACCCGGTAACTGGAATATGGGGATTACCGCCTTCGGCGAAATGTTGCCCGATCACAGCAATAAAATCTCTCTTGATAAAACCAAAAAAGATAAATGGGGCTTGCCGGTTTTAAATTTTGATGTAGAGATAAAAGAAAATGAAAAGAAGATGCGGATAGATATGATGAATGATGCAGCAGAAATGCTTGAAGCAGCAGGATTAAAAGATGTGCATACCAATGATTCTGGTTATGCAGTGGGCATGGGCATTCACGAAATGGGCACGGCACGTATGGGCAGAGACCCAAAAACATCCGTATTGAATGGCAACAACCAGGTTTGGGATGCCATGAATGTTTTTGTAACAGATGGTGCCTGCATGACGAGTGCAAGCTGTGTAAACCCATCGTTAACATACATGGCTTTAACTGCAAGGGCAGTAGATTTTGCTGTTAAGGAATTAAAAAAAGGAAACCTGTAAATAATTATGAGTGATTATAAACTCATAATTCATAACTCATAATTTATAACTTTTAAAATATGGACAGAAGAGAACTTTTAAAAATGATTGCCGTATTAACCGGCGGTGCTGTAATCGGCGGCGAAGTTTTTTTATCCGGTTGCAACACAAATACATCAGGCGGCGCTACATTTTCTGCCGAAAATATTGCTTTGCTTGATGAGGTGGGAGAAACTATCATACCTGCAACAAATACTCCCGGTGCCAAAGCAGCAAAAGTTGGCGAGTGCATGAAAACAATAGTTACCGATTGTTATACCGAGGCACAGCAGAAAGTATTTACTGAAGGTATGGCCGGGCTGGATGAAGCCTGCAAAAAACTAAACGGAAAAACCTTTATGGATTGCACAGCAGAGCAACGCAAAGCTTTTTTAATTACGCTTGAAAAAGAAGCCAAAGAATTTAATAAGCAGCGTGACGAAAAAGATAAAGCCGCTAAGGAAAAAGCCAGGCTGGAAATGGATCCCGATTATGTCGGCTCGCCATCACATTATTATACCATGATGAAGCAATTGACCCTGATGGGCTATTTTACTTCCGAAATTGGATGCAAGCAGGCTTTACGCTTCCTGCCAATTCCCGGAAAATATGACGGGGCTTTTCCTTACAAAAAGGGAGATAAGGCTTGGGCTATTTAAATAGGCCCGATAGTAACCTGTTGTAAAAGAAATGCTATTTTACCTGCCGTTTGTATAAAACGGCATTTTTTATAATATACGCTTTGCCAAAACAAAAAAAGGCTGTACATTTGCGGCGCTAAAAGATTCAGTATAGATACAGGATGGCACTGAACTATTTAGCATAATATGAGAGCAGCAACACACCATACAGCACCCCAAACCCCTAAAAGGGCTTTCCTTTAATGGGTATGCTGGCTTAGCAATATTTCTTAAGCATTTACAAAAATTAATTTAATAAACATCCTTAGTTCTCCGCCAATTGGCGAAGATGTAGGTAAAACAAACAACAAATAAAATGTCAGATTTACGTTATCAACGCAACTTTGGAATTGCCGCTCATATTGATGCTGGTAAAACCACAACTACCGAGCGTATTCTTTATTATACCGGTGTAAACCATAAAATTGGGGAAGTACACGACGGTGGCGCTACAATGGACTGGATGGCACAGGAACAGGAAAGAGGTATCACTATTACTAGTGCTGCTACTACCTGCTTTTGGAACTTTCCAATGGTACAAGGCCAAAAAACTCCGGATACCAAACAATACAAATTCAACATTATTGATACCCCGGGTCACGTGGATTTTACCGTAGAGGTAGAACGTAGTTTACGTGTACTGGATGGTTTACTGGCTTTGTTCTGCGCCGTATCTGGTGTAGAACCTCAGAGCGAAACAGTTTGGCGTCAAGCTAACAAATACAAAGTTCCCCGTATCGGGTTTGTAAATAAAATGGACCGTAGTGGTGCCGATTTCTTAAACGTGGTAAAACAGGTTAGGGAAATGCTGGGTGCTAAAGCCGTGCCTTTACAATTACCAATTGGTGCCGAAGATAACTTTACTGGTGTGGTAGATTTGATTACCATGAAAGGTATTGTTTGGAACGAACATGATAAGGGTATGACTTTTAAGGAAGTGCCAATTCCTGCAGATATGCAGGAAGAAGTAGATCAATACCGTCAGGAGTTGATTGAAGCAGTTGCAGAATATGATGAGAAACTATTGGAAAAATTCTTCGATGATCCTAATACGATCTCTGAAGATGAAGTACATGAAGCTATTCGTAAAGCTACAATTGATATGTCTATCATCCCGATGATGTGTGGTTCATCTTTCAAAAACAAAGGTGTACAAACAGCATTAGATGCAGTAGTACGTTACTTACCTGGCCCAATGGATATTGAAGCAATCAAAGGTATCAATCCGGATACTGAAGAAGAAGTGCTTCGTCATTGCGATCCAAAAGAACCATTTAGTGCTTTAGCATTTAAAATTATGACGGATCCTTTCGTGGGTCGTCTGGCTTTCTTCCGTGCTTATAGCGGACGTTTGGATTCTGGTAGCTATGTTTTGAATACCCGTACAGGTAAAAAAGAACGTATCAGCCGTATCATGCAAATGCATGCCAATAAGCAAAACCCGGTTGACTTTATTGAAGCTGGTGATATTGGTGCAGCAGTTGGTTTTAAAGATATTAAAACAGGTGATACTTTATGTAATGAAGATCATCCGATAGTTTTAGAATCTATGACTTTCCCTGAACCGGTTATCTCGATTGCTATTGAGCCTAAAACTCAGGCAGACGTTGATAAAATGGGTATGGCAATTGCCAAACTGGTAGAAGAAGATCCTACTTTACGTGTACGTACCGATGAAGAAACCGGCCAAACCATTTTAAGTGGTATGGGTGAGTTGCATTTAGAGATTATTATCGACAGGATGAAACGTGAGTTTAAGGTAGAGATTAATCAAGGTGCACCAATGGTTGCCTACAAAGAGTCGTTTAAATTAAGCGTACAACATAGAGAAACTTACAAAAAACAAACGGGTGGCCGTGGTAAGTTTGGCGATATTGCTTTTGAGATAGGCCCTGCAGATGCAGAATGGTTGGTAGCAAATCCGTTGGGTGGATTACAGTTTGTAAACGAAATTTTTGGTGGTAGTATTCCTAAAGAATTTATTGCACCAATTTTAAAAGGATTTACAACCAGTATGACAACTGGTGTTTTAGCTGGCTATCCGGTAGTAGATATGAAAGTGAGGATTTTTGATGGTAGCTACCATGATGTGGATAGTGATGCAATATCTTTTGAATTGTGTGCCAAGCAAGGTTTCCGTGAAGCTGGTAGAAAAGCTAAACCAACATTACTTGAACCAATTATGAAGGTAGAAGTATTAACACCGGATCAATACATGGGTGATGTAACAGGTGACTTGAACCGCCGTCGTGGTATGCTTGAAGGTATGGACAGCAAACATGGTGTACAGGTTATTAAAGCCAAAGTGCCATTAAGCGAAATGTTTGGTTATGTTACGCAGT
>JAYVJU010000321.1:0-11225 GCA_043769035.1 Ferruginibacter sp. | reverse complement strand
TAAAAAAACAAGCGACGATATTAAAGCATGGGTACGTAGCGGTGGCCGCATTATTGCACTGGAAAGTGCCGTGGCACAATTTGCAGATGCAGAGTGGGGCATAAAAATTAAAAAAGATGAGGAGGATAAAAAAGACGATAAAAAAACAGATTATACTGTGCTGCGTAAATACGGCGACAGAGAACGGGATGATTTAGTTAACAGCATACCTGGTGCTATTTATAAAGTAGAGATGGATGAAACCCATCCACTGGCATTTGGCATTGGCAGCACATTTTATACACTAAAACAAAACAGCACTGTGCTTGAGTTTTTAAAAGATGGCTGGAATGCAGGGGTGGTTAAAAAAGAAAATAAAGTAGCAGGTTTTGCCGGCGTAACTGTAAGCAGTAAAATTAAAGACGGAACTATTTTCGCAGTGCAGGATATGGGGCGTGGCAAAGTTATTTATATGACGGATGATCCGGTTTTTCGTAATTTTTGGGAGAACGGAAAACTGCTGTTGTTGAATGCAGTATTTATGGTTGGGAATGAGCCGGTGCGGTTGTAGGCTCTTTACCGCAGAGAAAACTCAGCACCTCTGCTTCTCTGCGCTGAAAAAAAAATTAGTCACTGCTCATAAAATATTAATTGATTTAAAATGAATTTCAAGACAGCAACATTTTTTTTACTTTTTACTTTTTACTTTTTAATTGGTAATGCACAAACCCCAAAGTCATACACCTCATCAGAAATATTACAGCAAATAAAAAAGCTGAATATCCTGGGCTCGGTGTTATACATCGCCGCACATCCTGATGATGAGAACACAAGATTACTGGCTTATCTGGCCAACGAAAAATTATACCGCACCGGTTATTTAAGTTTAACCCGTGGTGATGGCGGACAAAATTTAATTGGCGATGAACAAGGTGTTGATTTAGGATTGATACGCACACAGGAATTGCTGGCTGCAAGAAGAGTTGATGGTGCCGAACAATTTTTTAGCCGTGCCTTTGATTTTGGTTACAGCAAAAGCCCTGAAGAAGCCATGAAAATTTGGGGCCATGATAAAATACTGAGTGATGTAGTGTGGGTGATAAGAAAATTTAAACCCGATGTTATCATTACAAGATTTCCAACAACAGGAGAGGGTGGCCATGGGCATCACACAGCATCGGGTATTTTGGCAGAAGAAGCATTTGATGCTGCTGCAGATAGTACTAAATTTCCTGAGCAGTTAAAATATGTAAGCACCTGGCAAGCTAAACGTTTGCTTTGGAACACTTTTAATTTTGGCAGCAATAATACACAGCGTGCCGACCAGTTTAAATTAGATGTGGGTATGTACAATCCACTGTTGGGAAAAAGCTATGGCGAAATAGCAGCCGCCAGCCGCAGCCAGCACAAAAGCCAGGGTTTTGGTGTGCCGGCACAAAGAGGAGAGTCGCTGGAATATTTTAAAACAATAAAAGGCACTGCGCCGGTTAATGATTTGTTTGATGATATTTTACCAAGCTGGAACAGGATTGACAGTAAACAATACGGTGCTAAATACCCCGGATATTTTAAACAGGAGATTGCAGAAATCAGCAACGCATTTAATGCACAAAAACCACAAGATATTTTACCAAGATTGGTGCAATTACATACTGATATAAGTTTGGTAAACGATAATTATTGGCGCAGTCAAAAATTAAAAGAGCTGGAGTTAGTAATTGAACAATGCAGCGGACTGTTTATGGATGCCACTGCAAATACACAATATGCCGTACAGGGAGATACTTTAAAAGTAAACCTTGTAGTAAACAACCGCAGCGGTGCAAACATATACAGTGCCGATGCACAAATTGATACAACCTATGTAATTTTTGATCAGTTGCAGAAAAATAAAAATGCTGCAAAAACTTACAGTTGGTTTATTGAGCCTAATGCAAAACTATCTCAACCATACTGGCTGGAAAATGAAATGAACCACGGCAGCTTTAATGTAACCGAACAGCCATTAATTGGCAAAGCAGAAAGCGACCCATTGAGTGTTACATTCAGTATGATGATAGAAGGGAAGGAGTTTACGTTTGTAAAACCGGTACGGTACAAATTTACAGACCCTGTGAAGGGGGAGATTTATGAACCGGTAAATGTGGTACCTCCTGTTACCATTACTCCAAAATCATCTGTTGTAATTTCTACTGCTGCTAAAAATACTTCTGTAGAAGTGGCGGCTTTAAGAAATATTACTTTGCACAATCCTTTACTGATTTCAAGCCTACCCTCGATTAAAAACAATGTAATAATTGACGAAAACATTGGGATGAATGGCAATGTAGTTCTTACAAAGGGGCAGAAGAAAATCTTTACAGTATTTCCTTTACCAAATAAAGCAATAACAATTGTAGGTGCTCAAGAAAATACAACAGGGTACAATCAACAACTACGAACGATTAATTACGACCACATACCTGCAATAAATTATTTCAAAAAAGCAAAAATTGAGTATAAAATTTTAGATGTGAAGACTGAAGGCACTGTTGCAGGCTACATACCCGGCGCAGGCGACAAAATACCTGAAGCGTTAGAACAAATGGGTTACAAAGTGGTAACACTAAAAGAAAGCGATATTACTGCGGAAAATTTAAAGCAGTTTGATGTTATTATTACCGGTGTACGTGCCTATAACACCAATGAGTGGATGAACAATGTGTACGATGCATTGATGCAGTATGTAAAAGAAGGCGGTGTTTTAGTTTCTCAATATAATACCAGCAACCAGATTGGGCCGGTAAGGGCAAAAATTGCACCTTATGCTTTTACAATTACCAGAAACAGAATTACTGATGAAGAAGCAAAAGTGAATTTTTTATTGCCGCAGCATAAAGTATTAAACTATCCCAATAAAATAACTGATAAAGATTTTGAAGGCTGGATACAGGAACGTAGTATTTACAATGCTGAGAATACAGATACAGCGTATAAAAAAATATTCAGTATGAAAGACCCTGGCGAAAATGAGCAAAGCGGTAGTTTAATTATTGCTGATTATGGTGCAGGACGGTTTGTTTATACAGGGTTAGTTTTTTTTAGAGAGTTACCGGCGGGTGTGCCTGGTGCTTACCGGTTGTTTGCCAATATTATTGCTAATAAACGGAAGGCAGATAATGTGCAGAAGAATGGCCCCCTCCGCCCCCTGAAGGGGGAACCAGCGAAGATTAAAGCGCAGGTAAAAACCAGAAGATTGAATGACTAATGCCGTTGTTGGTCGCTGACCAACAACGTATGCTAAGATAAAAGCTGAATAAAGTTTTATTGTTGAAGAGTGCGACGCCTGTGAATCTGAATAAAGATTAAACGATTGTTACAAAAAATGCAAAACGAAAAATCATACTGGCGCAAATGGTATATTGGTGTACTGCTTTTTTTAGCGGCGCAGGTTATTTTTTTTTATTTAATTACTAAGTACTTTTCATGAACAGTATTGATTGGGCTATATTGATCATTACATTAACTTCCATTATTGTTTATGGTATTTATAAAAGCCGTACAACAAAAAATTTAGAAGGTTATTTCCTCAGTAACCGGAGTTTGCCCTGGTACCTGGTACTGTTAAGTATAATGGGTACGCAGGCCAGTGCCATTACTTTTTTAACAGGACCCGGCCAGGCTTACAGCGATGGAATGCGGTTTGTGCAATATTATTTTGGTTTGCCTTTGGCAATGATCGTTATCAGCATATTTTTTGTTCCGGTTTTTAGTAAACTAAAAGTTTTTACAGCATATGAATTTTTAGAACATCGCTTTGATGTAAAAACAAGAACTTTTACTTCAGCATTATTTTTATTGTCGAGAGGGTTAAGTACCGGGGTTTCTATTTTTGCACCGTCGCTGGTATTAAGTTCGTTAATGGGTTGGAATATTTATTATACCAATTTAGTAATGGGTGGCTTATTGATCATTTATACAATGAGCGGTGGCGCAAAAGCTGTAGCACATACACAAAAGCTGCAAATGATAATTGTGTTTGTAGCATTATTTATTACAGGCTATTTAGCTGTAAAACTATTGCCCGATGCTGTTGGTTTTACAGATGCATTAAAGGTGGGTGGGCAAAATGGTAAGATGAATATTATTACCACAGGCTTTAATAAAGATGGTTTTGACTGGAAAGACAAGTATAATATCTGGAGCGGTTTAATCGGAGGATTCTTTTTAGCACTTAGTTATTTTGGTACCGATCATAGCCAGGTGGGCAGGTATTTAACTGCAAAAAATATTACCGAAAGCAGGAAAGGATTATTAATTAATGGATTGGTAAAAGTACCCATGCAGTTTTTTATTTTATTAATCGGGATACTCATCTTTTCTTTTTATCAATATAATAAAGGGCCGGTATATTTTGATAATACCACCCTGCAGCAGGCAAAGCAAACTGTAAAAAGAGATTCGCTGGTGCAGCTGGAAGATCAATATGCAACAGCTTTTGCAAAAAAAGATATGGTGGCAGCCAATAACATACGTAAAACATTTAAAGGTGTAATGGAAAGGGCGCTGCCCGATCAAAAACCAAACGATACCAATTATATTTTTCTGTGGTTTGTAAAAGAGAATTTACCGGTAGGATTGATAGGATTAATTTTTGCCATCATTTTTTTAGCCGCCTGGGGAAGTATAGCAGCAGCACTTAATTCCCTGGCTGCATGTTCAGTAATTGATTTTCATAAAAAATTCTTTGTAAAAAAAGAAACCGAAAGTGAAGATTATAAAATATCGCAGTGGTACACTTTAGGCTGGGGTATATTTTCTATTGTCATTTCTATGTTTGCATATAATATTGGTAACAGTTTAATTGAAGCTGTAAATATTATCGGCTCACTGTTTTATGGGGTTATCCTCGGCGTTTTTCTTGTTGCCTTCTGGTTAAAATTTGTAAAAGGTAATGCGGTGTTTTATGCGGCCGTAATTTCGGAATTGCTGGTTATTATAATTTATAAACTGGATGTGATTTCTTTTTTATGGCTGAATGTAATTGGTGCGGTATTGGTATTTGTACTAAGCTGTTTAATACAACCTTTTATAAAAGAAAAGGCGCAGTAATCTACAGCGCCTTTTGCATATAACATAATACTCACACTTTATAACTTTTTCAAAAGCTCTTCATTCATTTTTACATAATCATCGTTCTTAGCTTCCTTAGCCAGTTCAAGTGATTTTTTTGCACTTGCTTTTGCCCCGGCTTTATCACCCATTTCTTTTTGAATTTTAGCTTTGTATAAATACATCCAGAAGGCTTTAGCATTTCCTTCAATTGCTTTGGTACAGTTTTCTAAAGCTTTTGCCTGGTTATTATCGTATTCATTATAAAATTGTGCAGCCTGCCAGTATGGTTTTTTATCTGTCTGCATGGCTTTTTCAATTTGTGCTCTTACACGGTCTTTAATATTTGTTGTTACCGGTATTGATACAGTTGTTTTTGCCCATTTAATAGATAATTCGCAGCTTTCCGGTTGGATATTGCCAAACTCAATGGTAAATGTTTCGATGTTGTTTTTTGATTTCATCGGTTCAACTCTAAAGCGGATAACATCTTCGCTTTCTTTATATCCATCAATGCCCCAGTTGGTTAAACCCTTATTAAGAATAATTTCCCAACTGTCCACTCCGGGAATGGTGTATAATACATAGGTTCCGGTATCAACTTTTTTTCCGCCTAACTCTACAGGATCATTAAAAATAATTTTGGGGGCACTGTTGGCACCTGTGCGCCATAATTTATTATAAGGTACAAGGTCGCCGAAAATTTTACGGCCTTTGGCATTTGGCCTTGAATAAGTTAATTCAATAGCTCCCATACCAAAATCCTGTTTAATGGTTTGTGTAGGTGAAGGGGCTGGCATTTTAACCTGTGCAATACCGGTAAGTGTATAAAAACAACATGCAGCTAATGCAAGCATCATTCTTTTCATAAATAAAATTTTAGGTGTAATGTAGTAAATGAATCTGTATAAACTTGCTGCAAAAATATTTAACCGGTTACAATTATCAGAATTGTACAGTTATTTTGCCCCTGCCTTTTCTGCCTTTTTTAACTTTCCATTGCGGTCCCTGTTCAATAAGGCGTTTGGCCACCTCATCGCAATTGTTGCATAGGGATTTATCTACTTTTATATTGGTTATGCTACCGTTTGATTTTACATCAAAAGAAAGTTCTACCTGACCATGAATATTTTTGGTTAAAATATCGTCAGGTATTTCAATATTGTTATCAACGTAAGTATTGTAATTATCCCAGCCATCGGCAGGCTCAACATTTATAACCGAATCTTTCAACAAAGTTGCCTTTCGGGAAATGGTACTTCTTGCAGTTGCATTACCACTTACAACAGTTTTTTGTTTAAAAGCCAGGTTGTCTTCTGCCAATACAATTTTGTTTTGCGCTACATCACTTTTTAGCGTGTAAGATTTTGGCTGATAACCGGCAGACCTGATTTCTACAGTAAGTAAGGAGTCGGGAGATACCAATCTGAAATTACCCTGCACATCGGCGTAGGTTCCAAAGTTTTCACTTTTAATGCTGATGTTGGCAAAGGGCAGGGGCGTATTATCTGGGCCAACAACCTGCGCAATAAAATTACGGTTAAGTTGCTGTTCATCTTTACTGCTGGCTTTTTCCCTCATTTCAACAGCATCAGCTTTTTTAAGTTCTTCCTGCCGGGTTGCTGTTTTATTATAAAATCCTTCTTTAACAGTATTTGAAGTAACAGGTGGTGTAGCTGCATTAGCTGCCGAAGTGGTTTGTTGATTAACAACAACATCTTCTCTTATCTTCCCGCTATTTTCTTTTGCAAATTCAGCCGGAGGCTGAACAGCAGGTTTATAAATAAAATTACTATCTGGTTTTATTTTTTCTGTTACGGCTTCTGCATTTTTTTCAACGGCTGCAAAATTATTTTCGATAGGTACAGTTGCTGCATCGGTATTTGCTTTTTGGCTATCTGCAATCACTTCTTTATTTGTCTCAGTAAATTGTATTGAATCTGATGTGCTTGTTGTTTTTACGGTTTGTGCAATTTGTTGCTGATCATCTTTTTTATTTATAAGCCAGTAAGAAATTGCCGCTGTGCCGCCAATTAATAAAACTGCTGCAGCATATTTAAACCAATTGGTACGCTTAGGCATAGCAATTACTTTGGCAGTAGTATTTTGTTGGCTAAGTCCTTCTTTTAATTCAGCCAGTTGCTTTTTCCAATCTTTTTGTTGCATGCCTTCATACCCTTCAATGGCCTCCGCTAAAAAAGGATCCTCCAATGCATCTTTTTCCATTGCATTCATCTGCAAAGGCGTAAGCTTACCGGAAAGATATTGCTGTATATCTTCTGCTGTGTAATTAATATGGTTTCCTTTTTCGAACATTAAAATTTTAACTTTAAAACTCAATTATAAGTTTCCCTTACTCTCCATACACAATTTCAAATTTCTCCTTCCGTTCTGTATATAACTTCTCACTTTGTTCCAATCGTACCCGGTAATTGCCGCTATTTCGTTATAGCATTTATTCTCCAGGTAAAATAACCGAACTGTATCTTTCTGCTCATCGGGTAATGTTTGTAAACATTGTTCTAATTTAATAAAATTGTTTTCCTTTTCCAATGCCTCGCCATTCAGATGCGTATTTTCTTCTGATTGCATAAAGTTGGCACTAAATTCTGTTGTTTTAACATTACGGGGGCTTCTCAACTGCATCAGGCAATAATTTCGTGCCAAAACATGCAGCCAGCCTTTAAAATTCTCCACTTCATGTTGGCGAAGTTTGGTATTCAGCTCTTCAAAAATTTCCATTACAGCATCCTTACTTCGTTCTGCATCCTTAAAGTACTTGAGGCAAACACCAAATACAAGATCCATATACCGTTGGTATAAAACACTTAAATAATTCATTTCGCCACTTTGTTTAAAAGCAGCAACCAGTTCTTTATCAGTTTCTGTAGTCGGTATGTTTCGTAAAAAAGTCAAATCGAAATCCACCTTTGGTGGTAATGAATATAGTTTAGTTTTTTGTAACAGGCTTTGGGCTATTCAAAGTAAACTCTTACTGTTTGATAAAACATCCTGCTGTTGATATATTGATTTTGTTGCTGTTGTTTTTCTGAAAAACCCTGTAAGCCCAGCAAACCTGCGGCATTACCTTTATTAATGGCAATTTCAAGATAACCTGCCGAGTTAAACAGTGCCAGTTTTTCGCCTTCAGTAACATCGGCGTAAGATTCACTTACTTTATCAATCACTTCATCTCTTTTAAACATAATTTTAAAACTGCGGCCCTTACGTTGTTCTTCAAATTCTTCTTTATGAATATTTACGATCACGTTTTCAAAATTATCTATAAAAATTATCTGGCCTTCTATCCAGTTATTGCCCAACATGGGTTTTAACGGATTTTTTACCTGCATTGAAACTGATGCATCACCAACTTCTTCAATTGCTTTGCCATTAATTAACTGGTTAAATGCCTTAGCAAAAATTGTAGTGCAATACAGGGTATTTTTTTGCTGTGTTTTTTCCAGCGCAAGTGCTACTACTTTTTGCGGTACTTCTTCCAATATCATTGTAAGCAATCCATTATCGGCACAACCTATAAAATGGCCATTATGTTCGGCCAGCAACATGTGTTCCGGTTTTTCATCAAACAGGTTTACGAGTACCAGGTGAAAAGTGCCTGGTGGAAAATTTTTTATTGCATTCCTGCATACATAGGCAGCCTGGGGATAGTTAAATGGGGAAAGATGATGTGTTATATCAACAATATTAAGATCAATATTTGCCTGTAATAACTGCCCTTTTACTGCACCAACCAAAAAGTCCTGTTGGCCAATATCGGATGTAAGGGTAAGTAAAGGCATTTGTAATAGTTAATCGGTTAATTTGTTTATTGGGTGATTTGTTTATTAACTAATGTATTAACTGGCTTTACGAATTAACCGGTTAACCAATAAACCAGTTAACGTATCAATTCTCCATTTTTAAAAAAGAATTTATGTGCCAGCTTATCAGCCCAGCCCGGAAAAAATTTATTCATAAAAACCGTTCTTTTTCCTGTGAATGTAAGTACTAATGTACGTTTACGTTTTTCAATAGCTCTCAAAATATGTGCAGCACATGCTTCCGAACTCATCATCTTACCCTCATCCATCGGGCTTTCTCCCTGCGATTGCCCTTTGCTGTTCAGCGCCACATTTCTAATATTTGAACTGGTAAAGCCAGGGCAAACCCACATTACATTTACCCCATCGTGTATTAGTTCAGTTCTTACAGCTTCCAGCCAGCCGTTAACGGCAAATTTACTTGCCGAATAACCGCTCCGGCCAGGCAAGCCCCGGTAACCGGCAATAGAAGATATTCCAACAATAGTTCCTTTTCTTTCAATTATTGAATTAAGCGCCAGTTTGGTACAATATACGGTACCATAATAATTAATATCCATCACTTTTTTCAAAACATCTATTTCGGCGTCTTTTATTAATGCCCTCATTGATATGCCGGCGTTGTTTATTAATATATCCATACCTCCAAAAGTATTTATGGTGGAGTTGATGAAATTTTTACAATCGTTTAAATTGCTTACATCCGCAACAACAGTGTGTAAAGGCATACCCGAGTGCCTCACCTGCAGATCGTACAATTTATCCTGGTTGCGGCTACAGGTAGCAACTTTTGCCCCCATTAAAATAAGGGCATCAACCAATGCTTTGCCAATTCCATTACTCCCTCCGGTAATGGCGACTACTTTATTTTTAAAAAAATCACTCATAGTAAATATTATTAACAAAAATAGAATGATTATCTGGCTGAACGTATTATTTTTTTAAATAAAAAAGCCTCCTGATGGAGGCTTTGTGAACTGGCTGGGACTCGAACCCAGGGCCCATACATTAAAAGTGTATTGCTCTACCAACTGAGCTACCAATTCAACTTTTTATTTTTTGGAGTGCAAAGATAGGGAGATTGAGTTTAAAAAATGCATCAATAAAATGATTTTTTACACCAAAAATAAAAAATGTGAATAACCTTTGCTATCCGATAGTCATTAAACTGCAACCTCTTATGTCGGTGTTATCAATTCTGCCTAAGACTTCAAAGCTGTTATTATTGTATAAACGGCCTGCATCTTCACTTGCAATAAAACTGCAACTATATAGGTTTGCCAAATCAATGATATTAATTGCCCCGGTAACCGGCTTTGCTTTTGTTATATCAGGCAGCACTATTGAAAATGGATCGTCTTCTTCCCTTATTAAGATTTTCATCCAGGGCGGACAATGAAAAATGCCATCACCTTTAGAATAGGTCTGAGATAATAATTCCGTCATCCCATACTCGGAATGTACCAGTGCCACACCAAGGTTATCTTGCAATTCTTTATGTACCTGCTGTCTTGTCATTTCTTCACGCCGGCCTTTCATTCCGCCTGTTTCCATTATTATAGTATGGCGTAACTGCATGGGGTATTTAGTTGCAAAATCGAGCAGGGCATACGTAACGCCAACCAAAATTGTAGGTTGCTTTAAAATTTCGTTGTGTAAAATGGTACGATGCAGTTTATCGTAATCATATAAATAAAATCCACTCAGGGTATTATTACTTTGTTTTATTAATTCATCAACCATAAATACCAGAGATGAATTATTTCTTTCTAAATAAGACGGTAACAGGCCAAGGATGCATTTACTTTTTGGGGTACCGTAAAATTTTTCAAACGCAGTTAGGAAGCTTTTTTTATAAAGCCCTGCATCCTTTACAAAATGCTTACTGTTTGTACTTGTGGTAGTACCACTACTTTCAAAAACGGCCCCGGCTTCAAAATCTGTTGATTTAATCTGGTGCGATTTAAAAAACTGGATGGGTAGAAAGGGGATTTGTTCAATCAGGTCAACCTCATCGGCATTAACATTTAGCGTATCGCAATATTGACGGTAAGTTATATTATGCTGGTATTGAAACCGGAATACTTCCAGTGACAGCTCCGAAAAATTTTCATCTGAGGCAGCAAAAATTCTTTTCTCAAGGTCAATATTTTTAACAGGTAGTTTCAAATACTATCAGTAAATTTGAATAATAATATACAAAGATGCGATATACTTTATTAATTATAGCAGTTTGCTTGCTGTTTACGGCCTGTAAAAAAGATAAATTTACAACTGCCCCGCAAATTAGTTTTAAATCTGTTAATCCTAATGCTTTCAGCCTTAATTTAC
>JAYVJU010000320.1:0-27809 GCA_043769035.1 Ferruginibacter sp. | reverse complement strand
GTCTTTCAAACAATTCGTTTACACCGGCATCATTAAATTGTGCAGCAATGGTACCAACAATGGGTAGTTCTTCATCTTTTGCTGTCCATAAGCTTTGGTTGCGTTTGTATTGCTTGCGTACATCATGCAATGCATCCAACGCACCGGCTTTATCAAATTTATTTACACACACCACATCGGCATAATCCAGCATATTTATTTTTTCCAGCTGGCTGGCTGCGCCATACTCCGGTGTCATCACATACATACTCACATCGCAGTAATCTAAAATTGATGCATCGCTTTGTCCCACGCCGGCACTTTCTAAAATTATAAAATCGTAACCGGCAGCTTTGCAAATATCAATGGCTTCCTGTACATATTTGCTCAATGCTTTTTCACTTTCTCTTGTTGCCAAACTACGCATGTAAGCCCGTGGCGAAGAGATGGAATTCATTCTTATTCTATCACCTAACAAAGCACCACCGGTTTTTTTCTTGCTTGGATCAACAGAAATTACAGCGATGGTTTTATCGGCATAGCCATTTAAAAAACGGCGAACGATTTCATCGGTAACAGATGATTTACCAGCGCCGCCTGTGCCGGTAATACCGAGAACAGCCCCCTCCCAACCTCCCCCGGCGGGGGAGGAGTTTTGCAGTTCAATATTTTGAGGATTATTTTTTTTATCAGGCAGTTGGGATGCTTTTTCTTTTATAGCGTTTATTACGATTTCAAGCTGATTAATTATCTGCTCATTTCTGAATCTTATTACTTCAAAACCAAACTCATTTAATTTTTTTGTTCTTTCTTCATCGCTGATTTTTATTTCCGGCAGTTGATGGTATCCGCCATCAATTTCTATGACCAACCCTTTTTTTAAACAAACAAAATCAGCAATGAATTGCCCAATGATGTGCTGTCTTCTGAATTTATATCCTGTTTGTTTGTTACTTAAATTATTCCATAATATTTTCTCTGTTTCAGTCCCTTCATTGCGATGGTGCAGCGCAAATTCTTTCAGTTTATCATACATCATTGGATCAGCCATAAAATGCCCAACAGTTATTGAACCTCCATTTAGAAGTGAATAATCCATGCCTGCTTCAGCTAATGTAATTGCCCTCGCTACTTTTCTTACATCTTTCATCTCACCAAGAGGCAACTCTTCATTCCATTTTTCCGGCGCTTTCCAAAAGTCTGATTGCATCGAATCTCCCCCCCCACCGGGGGAGGCCGGGAGGGGGCTGCATTGTTTTACCACATCTTCTATCATTCCCTCCAACCCCATTTTTCTGCCATCATCAGGACTGTAAATTTTTGTAATGCCGTAATTGTGCAGCTCTTCAATCTCACTTGGCAAAATAGTACCACCGCCACCGCCAAAAATTTTAATATGGCCGCAACCATTTTGTTCCAGCAGGTCTTTCATGTATTTAAAAAACTCTACGTGACCGCCCTGGTAACTGGTAATGGCAATACCCTGCACATCTTCTTCAATGGCACACTCCACAATTTCATGCACACTGCGGTTGTGGCCCAGGTGAATAATTTCGGCCCCTTTAGATTGCATAATGCGGCGCATGATATTAATGGCAGCATCGTGGCCATCAAATAAACTGGCTGCAGTTACAATACGAACTTTATTATTTAATGTAAAACTCATACAATATTTTTTTTTGGACCGGGCTATGCTTATTTATTGAACTTCATTGGCGTCGCACTCTTCAACAATATTTCTTTATTGAGCTTTTATTTAAACGTAGATTTTAGCAACAACCAATACGCAAATTTACCAGCAAAACACCTTACAAAAATAACAGCCGTTAGTTTTTAGATGAATGTTTGCTTAAAGCAAAAACCTTTGGTAAATCAAATAACAAACCACCGGAAATATTGAAAACCCTTGCATCTACAAACCTGCGGCTTACTAAAAATGCAAAGCCCATCTGAAATTCCAATTGCACACCCGGCAGTTTTTTAAACCCAAATGTGTTTACCATAGCTGGCTCCCAAAAAACCCTTGGGCTATAGCTGAGGCTGTCTAATTTATAATTATTTAATTCGGTAGCGTTGTAATCAGTGGCTATATTTTTAAAAAAAATAATACTGCTCCGCAGGGAAAGAGAAGCGGCAAAATTTCTTTTGCCTCTTACTGTAAGTGCCGGCTGAATAAAAAGCTTAGTTACATTTACATGATGGTAATGGCTGCGGTAAGCACCATTTTGGTCACGCCCATTATCGACAAAACTAAATTTTCCAAAACCTGCACCTGCAAAAACTTGCACAAAAGATCTCTTGTTCTCATTCAATGCATGAAAATACCCCAACCCGATTTCGGTAAGATTTCTTTTGTAATTAATTACCACACTATCCCTGTTGCCTGCATCAAAATCGCCTGCATTTCTTTCGGTACGATGAAAGTAGTTGAGTTGTACGGCCCAGTGATTGGTAATGGCATAAGCTGCCTGCAGATCGTAGCCCCTGGCTTTTGCCCTTACCGGTATACTATCTTTTACTGCATTATCAACGGGGTTTACAGAATAATTTGCAGCCAGTTTACTATCGCCTTTTTTGGTAAGTACTGGTACGTTATGGGCAGATGGGCTGTACACATAACGGGGCGTATAACAGGAGTAAAGCAATACACAACTGGCAATAAGCAAAAGGCAATATGCAATTAGCTTATTATAATTACTGATTAACAATACAGAATATTGTACCATGCTGTTACTATCAACTCATTTTAAAAGTAAGCGCTGCAAAATCTTCAATACTTAATGCTTCGGCACGCTTATTAAAAATATCATCCTGCAATACTTCGGCAGTAAATAAACTTTTTACTGCGTTGCGTAGCGTTTTCCTTCTTTGATTAAAAGCCGTTTTTACCAATACCCAATATGCCCTGTCGTTTTTAACGGGCAATGGCTCCGTTCTTCTTATTAATTTTATTACACCACTCTGTACTTTGGGCGGCGGGTTAAAACATTCGTTGCTTACATCAAACAAATATTCCACTTTATAATAAGCCTGTACCAATGCACTCAATACGCCGTACACTTTACTGCCTTCTTTACTTGCTGCCCTTTCTGCCACTTCTTTTTGAAACATACCAATTACACAGGGCACATCATCTTTCCATTCTAAAATTTTAAATAAAATCTGGGTGGAAATATTGTAAGGAAAATTACCAATCACCGTAAAAGGCATTTCAAAAGGTTTTTCAATATCCAAAAAACTCTGGTGAATAAGTTTATCTTTTAAAGAAGGGTATTTTTGCTGCAGGTAAACTACTTTTTCTTCATCCAGTTCCACTGCTTTAAAGTTTTTATTGGGCAGGTTTATTAAGTGTTTGGTTAAAGCGCCTGCACCCGGGCCAACTTCGAGCAAATTTTCAAATGGCTCTTTTTTAAGTTCCGCAATTATTTTATCGATAACAGTTTCGTCTTTTAAAAAATGCTGGCCCAGCGATTTCTTCAGTGTGTACATGCAACAAAAGTAACATAAAAAAAGCCCCTTATTAAAAATAAGGGGTATTGTAAAATCATTACTTAAATTTTATTTAGCAACCAGCAGCTTCCGGGCTATAATTTCGTTATTAATTAATAGTTGCAAAGAATACAAACCTGTTCCATAAGTGGTAAGGCTTTTTATCTGTACTGTATTATTCCCTTTTTTTGCATTATAGTTCTGTATTAGTACTGTTTTACCTGCTTCGCTAACCAGGCGTACCGTTACTTTAGTTTCTTTTTCAACAAAGAACAGTATAGTAACAAAATCCTTAACGGGATTGGGCATTACCGTTACAGGTGTTTTAGATGAGCCTGTTCTTACAGTTAATACATTACTGTATTTTATTGCTCCTGATTTACCAATTACCTTAAGCCTGTAATAAATAATATCAGCAGTATTAATATCACTTATATCGTCATTAAAACTAAAACTTTGCTGTTCATTTAATTTCACCTCGTCTGTTATTACACCCCTGAAACCGTAGATACTATTATCCAAACTCCGCTCTATTTCAAAATGGTCTATTTCATTTGGTGTTATAACCATCCAGTTTAATGAAGTGGTATTACTTTGCAGTAACGCTGTAAACTGAATGAACTCTACCGGCAATACCACACTTGTATATCGCCAGTCCCTGTCAGTTTGTAGAGGTAGCTTTTTTTGAACTGTAGCCCTTGTGCCTGGTGTTGCATCGCCGGTTAATGTACCGCCGGTACCCATCCGGTAAGAAGTACCTTTTATATTGGTAACGGAATTTAATGAATCAAAACGGTTATCTAAACCATCCCCGTCAGTATCCAGGCCGGTTAATGTTACCAGGTCATCCATCATACCATTAAGGTTAAAATCGTTGCCTTCTATAATATCCGGTTGCCCATCTGCATCTGTATCAAGGTCTCTGTAATCGGGAGTGCCATCACCATCGTGGTCGTACACAAAAATACCTGCGCCGCTAAAACCAACCACATTATCATAAGGCGACATTAAACCATCGCCATCTGCATCGGTTGTTGTTGGCAGTGCGTAGCCTGCTGTTGACATGCCTTCTATATTATCGGGGATACCGTCATCATCACTGTCAATATCCAGGTAATCGGGGTTGCCAACACCGTCTGTATTTCTTAAAGTTAACACAGGCAAAGCAGATACTGAAGTGGACCAGCCATTGATTGCTATTGTACCATCCACAATTCCATTAAAGTTGGCATCGGGCAAGCCTGCTTCAATTACATCCACAAGCCCATCACCATCGCTATCCACGTCATAAGGGTTGGGCCTGAAGTCCCTGTCGAGATTTTTGAAAGGAAAGTTATCTGCCCTGCCATTTACGGGGCTGATATCCGGCCCGGTAAGCAACAGCGCTGTTCCGTTAACATTATTATCGGATATACCATCGCTGTTGGCATCTGTAAAATTTGACAGTTTACCATTATTTCCAACATAAGATCCGGAAACTTCCACCACATCCGGTATGCCATCATTATCACTATCCGTATCTAAATAATTGGCAATACCATCACCATCAAAATCCTGTGCACCCAATCCTACATTAGAACCTGCAACGCCTGTGTTGTTGGCATCTACATTTTGAGAGAAGCCATCATTATCAGTATCTACATAATTATCTATAATACCATCGCCATTCGTATCTACACCATACGACTCCACCGTATCGGGAATACCATCGTTATCACTGTCCAGGTCAAGATGGTTAGGAATACCATCAAGGTCTTTATCCATATTATCATTTATACCATCGCCATTGCTGTCGGTATAACCCGGGAAATTATTATCATAAAAATTGGGAATGCCATCATTATCCGAATCGGCACTGGGATCAAAATTATCGTTGAAGCCATCGGCGTTATTATCTGTATATCCCGGGTAAGTGGCATCGTTCCAGTTAGGAATTAAATCACCATCGGCATCTTGTAATGCCACGGGATTATTTAATTCTACATAATCCGGTATGCCATCATTATCATCGTCAATATCGGGGCAGGCAATTATAAATACGGCAATACGTGCTGTATCGGAACAACCTGCACCATTACTATAATATGCCCAATAAATATTTGAGATGGTTACCGGTGTAAGCGGATTATAAATATTAGCCGGGATAAAAGGCATGGCTGAATAAATAATATAACCAGGGTATGCCTGCCATGGCAACATAACACTTGTAACAGGGCAGTTATTTACCAGTAATGTATCTGAAGGGGTATGGCAACTACCAGCCATTGGCAATACAACCGGCCCCTTAACTATACAGCCGGCAGTGCTTACACCACTTGAATCAAATAATACATCTCCCGATCTTTTACCATTATAATTAATACGGGCACTGTTACTTATTGCAGCGGCACAACTTAGTAAAGCACATGAGTTTGCTGTAATCACTTTAAACTCTGCATTACCACTGCTGCCATGCGGTATATAGCCACCTGTAACTGCATTTGCTCCGGTACCAATACGATAGATTACCCGGTTATTAGTTAGATCAAACTCTGCTTCATCATCTCCTGCAATATCTGTTTTTGCTACCCCATTAATTCTTATACTGCCACGGATAAAGGTGGTGGCATTGGGTATATTATCTATAATCACTGTATTGGTACTTGTATCGTTACCTACATTACTGTAATTGATCTGGTAGCGTAAGCTATCGCCGGGTATAAGCATTCCGCCATTAATATCGGTGGCTGTTTTATCAAATGAATAAGAAGGGTTATAGTTAGATATTGATGTGGTAACACAATGCAGAAAATAATTTTCGCTGGGTGAACTGAACCTGATGCTTGCAGAAGTTTGTGAATTACTCAATACAAGATTACCTGCGTTTGGTACTTCAATAAGATCCACATCGTAACCCAGTGTATTTAAATGTGCCGGGCTTCGGGTAAGTACCGAAACGCCTTTGTAGGTGATGGTACTATTCCACATATCGTTTAAATTGGCTGTGGCACTTGGTGTTTGGCTAATGTAGGTTCCTATCAATGGGTTAGCATCCTGCTTAAATGAAAACTCATCTGTTGACACACGGTCGCCATCATACACCACTGCACCCAGTTCGCAACTTACCGGGCCTGCAGGTGGCGTTAAAAATCCGGTTACAGGAATATGGAGTGGCGGATCTCCACCGTTCATAATTGCCGAGCCGTCAAACACTGTAAGGTTTCGTGGTTGTAAAGATGTATTGGAATAAGCCACTACAATAGCCCAGCCTCCGCAACCATTATTAATACCGATAGGCCCAACCACATCTGCAATGGTATAGGTGCCGTTTGGATTGGTAGTGTTGATAAGAGATGTAATATCTTTAAAACAGCGGTAGCCGGTATGTGGTAACCCGGTTACAAGGGTACCATCATGGTAATCGGTTTGTGTTGATGTAAGTGTGCTGTAAGTTCCTGCGCCGGGAATTTTCATTTTTATACTGGTTTCGCCAACCCGCCATGATACATTTGTACCATCGGTACCCTGAGATGATCCCCAATACAATCCTGCAAATAAAACCTGCGAACAGGCAGGAATACTGATATCTGCACTGGTTGAACTGAAGGTACCGTTGTTACCAAGCCCCAGTACCTGCATATCAAACGACATATTATTTGATGTGTTCGTTCTAAGGTGAACTTCTACTGCAATTGTATTGGCACCTGCTGTAAAAAAAGCAGGGCTTAAATTAAAAGTAAAATTTTCTGCAGCACCTACAGCAATATCTGCAGATGCCAATGTAGCAAATGTGGGTACACCGGCGGGCATATTATCCCTGGCTCTTTCCACACCATTAATGTAAATAACAATACCATCGTTACGCTGTACATTTAACTGTATTGTTTGAAATGTGGTACTTAATTCTGTTGCTGTAAAATTTACCGTATTTCTAAAATAATAAGCAGTGTATTTAACTACTGCACCCGGTGTGCAACTTGTTGCTGCGGCACTGCTTTTTAAACAGGTTGCCTGGCCGGAGTTATAACCATATTTACCGGCGCCGGCAACAGGCAAAGCACCTGCATTCCAGGCTACAGGCATTACGTAAGCAGGTTGTTTCCAATCTGTAGGCGCAGGATTATTTGCCGGTGCGGCAGCTTGTGTATGATAATTCCACACACTGCCAAAAGCTAATTTAGTTACCGGTGCAGGATTATCAATATCCAGATAAACAGCAGGCTTGCCATTATTAACTGAAGTGCCTCCCGGAGGGTTCTCTGTTGTAATGCCTCCTGTTGATGTAACGGTATTATTTGCTGCAATTACAATATTACCCCTTACCGATGGATTGTAATACCTTGGTGTAAATGTACGCAGCACCTGTGCATCACTTTCATAAGCATGAAAGAAAAAAGCACACAGGAGTACTAGTAAAAATGTTTTCATATTGGAAGGATTTAACGGCTTTCATTGGTAATCGGATATTCACTAAACACAGATAAAACAACTTACACAGTTGCTTTAAAATATTTTACTGCACTATTATTTTATTACTGATCTTTTCTCCGGCACTATTTACAAGCTGTAATACATATAGCCCGGAATTTAACCGGATACCTTTAGTATTAGCGCCTGGATTTATTAAGATAGATTCGCTATAAATTGTTCTGCCGATAATATCTGTAAGCTTCATTTTAACACGGTCGTTTTTATTACTGATAATAACCAGGTTTACAGTACCATCAACTATTCTATTGATGCTTACAGCAAAGTTTTTGTTGCTTGAGTAATTAACTTTTTTAATGCCATGATAGGAGGTATTACCGTCATTACCCGTTTGCGACAATCTGTAATAATTAATTCCCGGTAAAGGTGCATAATCAATAAGCCTGTATGTATTTGTATTTGCCGAATTACCTGCACCATTTACTTTACCTGATAAATTAAAATTTATACCATCGGCCGATCTTTCAACAGTAAAGTATTTATTATTGGTTTCTGTTTGTGTTATCCAGTCTAAAAAAACTTTATCGTTATTTACTGTTGCTGTAAATGAAGAAAGCGATACCGGTAAAGTACCGCTTATCACTATATGAAATGAATCTTTTAAACAGTTATTCGATGCAGCATCAAGCACTTTAAAATCGAAAGTGCCTGGTGTTGCTGTATTAACTGTTACCGACTGTGTTGTGGCAGCACCATTATTGGGCCAGTAATAAGCACCACGCCACGAAGCCGAAATATCTAAGGCTGTGTATTGCGGCACGTTAATATTGGTTACTTTATTTACATCTTTAAATATGGTAAACCCGTCCCTTATTACCGGTGTTACGCCTCCACCAGTTCCCGAATAAGAAAGAAATTTAGCATCCAGCCTGTTACTATCCACTTCAAAATAAAAACTGCCGCCATTGGTAATATTGGAATAATACATGGCATTATGAGGATAACCAGGCGTTGAGCCACCTAACTGGCCTGCAGAGCCGGCTACGATATATACACTTCCATGATTAAACTGGCCGGAATTGTAAGCATACGGACAAGAATTGGCTGTAGCATCGTACTTTGCATTTTGATTGTTTCCTGTAGCAGTATGTGTGGCAATATTAAAAGCGGTTTCATCCAACGGACTTGCATAAGTATTATAGTAGTTCTTTAACAGGTAGCTTCTTTCATAACCATGCGAATGGCCACATAATATCAAATCAACACCAAAGCGTTCTAATATTCGTACAAATCTTTCTCTTACAGCTACAAGGTCAAGCTCACCGGTGCCGCCATTATAATCAGAATTATGGCTTGTTTTTGTATAAGGGGGGTGATGAAAATAAACTACTGTCCATTTTTTTGTATTAGCCGCCAGATCATTTTTTAACCAGGTAGATTGTGCGCCGCTGGTATCATACATCTTAGTGGTATTGGCATCTTCTCTGCCATAACTATCCAATGCTACAAAATGTACATTGCCTATATCATAAGAATAATATGCTTCTGTACCCGATGCTGTGCCGCCACATTCTGCTGCTGTGGGAATACTGAAACTGTTATAGTAGGCATTATTTCTTACGCCTGTATTTGAACTGCTGTTACCGTAATCATGATTACCGGGTGCTGTAAATAATTTTTTATTTTTTAAAATATCATCTTTATAAATATCAAAAAACTCGAGTTGAAATTCATTATCCAACCCCGAATTATAAGCATTGTCACCAATAGTTAACAGGCCATCTAAATCATTTGCGCCGAGATAACTTAAGGCGGCATTTTTAACATCAACCTGATTGGTGGATGAATTACCGCAATCACCAAAAGCTAAAAACCTGAGTTTACGTGTTGTATTACCGGCTGGCATGGTAAGTACATAGTTGGTATTGGTTGCCTGTAAAGTGGCGCTTGTACTTCCAATAGTATAATAATATTTCGTATCAGGAGACAGGCCTGTTATTCTTACAATATGCTCTGTGGTTACAGTAGCAGAATCAACAGTATTAGGATAGGTTCCAAATACAGTACCCCATCTTACTCTTGAGTTTGTTGCAGAAGATGACCGCCACCGGATTGTTACACCTGTTTGATTGCCCATTTGTAAATAAGGCCCACGGGTTAGTGTTTGGGCAACGGAAATTTGTACGCTTTGCGTAAATAAAAAAATCAATAAAAAAAACATTACCTGCTGGTAGATTTTTTTCATTTATACCTGTTTTGTGATGTTAAAAATTATAATTGAATCTTTATTTTTTTAATTAAGTACTGCATGTACCAATCATAAGATACGCTTTTATTAATGGGATATTGTACAATTATTGATTAACCTTCAGGATATTAACAAAAAAAGTAAAAGCCCTTCGTGTGGTTACTCCAAATCCTTACTGGGTCTGATTTTATACTACATCAAATGTACTGTTTTTACTACATAATTCCTACTAAGAAAAGGGCTTTTTTATCTGCTTAAACCGGTTTTTCCGGCTGTTTTAAGCAGGTATTTTTGCTATAGCAGCTTTTTACTAACTTGGGGTAATTAATAAATTATAATGCGCTTTTTTTTAATCACTATACTCTTTATTATCGTAATGCTGGCCTCTGCTTTTTTTAATTTTCAGACAGAACTTCCTGCAAAAAAAGTAAAGCAATATTACCTGCAACAAACTGATAGTTTTATAAAAGCAACAACCGCTCTTCAATACGCAGTTAAATCGGGTAATGAAAAAAAAATGCAGCAACAGTTTTTTAAAACAAGAATATTATATAAACAGATAGAAACAATTGCAGAATATTTTTTTAACTTTTATGCCATAAAATTTAACGGCCCGCCAATTCCTTTTTTTGAAGAGGATGAGGCAGATATGCCGGAAAATAAGCCTTATGGAATGCAGGTTATTGAAGGTTTGATATTTCCACATTATAAGCCTGAAAATAAAAGTGATTTAAAAATACAGGTTGATGAATTGGTAAGGCTGGCTATTGAATTGCCCACTATAAATGAATCATTTGAGTTTGGCGATGCCAATATTTTTGATGCATTTATGGAAGAGATTTATCGTATTACCGCTTTGGGTATTACTGGTTTCGATTCTCAAACCGCACAAAATTTTTTACCCGAATGTGCAGCAGCATTAAACAGCCTGCAACATTATTTATCGTTTTACAAAACACAGTTTAACGAAAAACTGCCGGGTAAATATGAATTACTTGAGCATCACCTTACAACATTGCAGGTTTATATTGAAGGTAATAAAATGCCCAACTCTTTTAACCGAATGGAATTTATTACAACTTACTTAAACCCCATTGCAAAAATAGTGGGTGATTTTAAAGTGGTATATAAGCTGAAAGATAACCCTGCAGGTTTCTATTACAGCGCTATAAATAAAAACAACACTTTATTTAGTTCCGGGGCTTTTAATCCTTACCGGTTTTTAGATGACTTCGGCACTTCGCCAGAAAAAATTGAGTTAGGCAGAATGCTTTTTTTTGAAACCGGCCTGTCCTCCAATAATCAACGAAGTTGTGCAACCTGCCATAACCCCGGCAAAGCCTTTACCGACGGGCTTAAAACCAGCCTTGCTTTGGATGGACACTCGCCATTGCCACGCAATGCGCCTACCTTATGGAATGCCGCTTTACAAAGAAACCTGTTTGCTGACAGCCGCAGCCGCAACCTTGAAGAACAGGTAATGCAGGTACTAAATAATGCTTTGGAAATGCATGGCGCCGCACTAACAGTAGCTGAAAATATTATTACCAAAAACAAGTATAAGGATATGTATCAAAAAGCTTATCCTGGCAGCACTGCAACTAATGCTGCACAAAATATCTGTAATGCCATTGCCAGTTACGAACGTACATTAATTGCCCTTAACAGCAGGTTTGACAAACATATGAACGGGCTAAATACTTTAACTGCAAACGAAATAAACGGGTTTAATATATTTATGGGTAAAGCTAAATGCGGCACCTGTCATTTTATGCCCTTATTCAGCGGTGCAAAACCACCCCGCTATTATTATATTGAAAGCGAAGTGATAGGGGTGCCAAAAACAAATGATAAAAGAAATTCAAAACTGGATAGCGATTCCGGCCGGTATAATGCAACACAGGCAAAAATTCATTTGTTTGCATTTAAAACCCCAACCTTACGCAATATTGAACTAACCGCTCCTTACATGCATAACGGCGTTTTTAATACACTGGAACAAGTAGTTGATTTTTATAATAACGGCGGTGGAAAAGGGCTTGGCATTGCACCATCAAATCAATCGCTGCCATTTGAAAAATTACAGCTCTCTGCAAAAGAAAAAAAAGACATCATAGCTTTTATGAAAACACTGTCTGATACTGCAGCCAGGTATTAAATAAAACGGCTCCTTTAATCAGGAGCCGTTTATACATTCTTACTTTTAAAAAGTTATTTCGACAATATCAGCTTTTGTGTTACCACTTCATCATTTACCAATATCTGCAGCGAATAAACTCCGGTACTGTATTTAGCAAGATCGCTTAACTGTATGGTATTATTTCCTTTTGCCACCTGCTGTTTTTTAAACAATACTGTTTTACCAATATTGTTCACCAGCCTTAGTGTTACTTCCGATTCTTTTTCAACAAAGAACCTTACAGTAACATAATCGTTGGCAGGGTTTGGCATAATTGTTACCGGCGTTTTGGTTTGATTGCGCCTTACCACCAGTACATTGCTGTACTTAATTTCTCCTGCCTTACCAACTACTTTAAGCCTGTAGTAAATGATACCGTTGCTGATACCGCTTATATCATCTGTAAAAGCAAAGCTTTGTTGTTCGTTTAGTTTTGCAGTGCCGGCAACTATACCTGTTTGGGTATAACTGGCATTGTCGATACTCCGTTCTATTTCAAAACGATCAATTTCTTTTGGTGTTATTATCGTCCAGTTAAGGAATACCTGTATATTATCAGGAATTGCGCCAAAATTGATGAACTGTACCGGAAGCACTACTCCTACAAAGCGCCAGTCTCTGTTTATTTGCGGTACTGTTTTTTTCTGCACTGTAGCTTTTGTTCCTGGTGTTGCGTCGCCGGTTAAAGTACCGCCGGTTCCCATCATGTACGATGTGCCTTTAATATTGGTTACAGAGTTTAATGAATCAAAACGGTTATCCAGCCCATCACCATCAGTATCTAAACCGGTTAGTGTTACGTTTTCATCTGCATAGCCGTTAAGGTTCCAGTCGTTTCCTTCTGCTGCATCAAGGGAGCCATCACCATCAGTATCTAAGTCCCTGTAATCGGGTGTACCATCACCATCATGGTCGTAAAGAAATATTCCGGCGCCGCCAAAACCAACCTGGTTATCGTAGGGTGTCATCAACCCGTCTCCATCTGCATCAGTAGTGGTTGGTAATGCATACCCAGCTGTTGACATACCTTCAATATTATCAGGAATACCATCATCATCTGAATCTATATCCAGGTAATCGGGGTTACCAAATGCATCTGTATTTCTTAAATTTAAAGCTGGTAGTGCTGATACTGTAGTTGACCAGCCATTGGTTCCAATAGCACCATCTGCAATACCATCAAGATCGGCGTCGGCTAAACCGGCTTCAATTACATCAACAATACCATCACCATCACTATCCATGTCATAAGCATTGGGCCTGAAATCCCTGTCTAAATTTTTATTGGGATAACTATCTGCTCTTCCATCTGCATTAACATCAGCACCGGTAATTATTAAAGCTGTACCTGTACCGGTAATATAGCTATCGTGAATGCCATCTGCATTTACATCTACAAATGCTCCATCAACCTTGCCATTATTATTTATGTCAGCTCCTCCTGCTTCTACAAGGTCTGGTATGCCATCATTATCACTATCGATATCCAGAAAATTAGGTATAGCATCGCCGTCTAAATCTGGCAATCCTAAGCCGGTTCCTGAATTATTTGCACCGGTGGCATTAACATCTACATTTTGTGAAAAACCATCGCCATCAGTATCAGTATAACTATCTATCAAACCATCGCCATTTGTATCTGCACCATAAGCTTCCACCACATCGGGTATCCCGTCATTATCACTATCCAGGTCAAGCATATTTACTTTACCATCTAAGTCAATGTCAAATCTGTCATCAACCGAATCACCATTACTATCTACCCGGCCAGGGAAAGTTGGGTCAAGATAATTAAGAATACCATCATTATCCGAATCTCCATCAGCCTGAAAATCGTCGTTTATAAAGTCGTTATTATAATCTTTATATCCGGGGTATAATGTATTATACCCGTTTGTCATTGCTGCAGCTATATTACTTTCCACAAAATCGGGAATACCATCGTTATCTTTATCAATATCGCATGAAATTGTAACCGTAACCTGCTGGCAGGTAGTGGTATTACAATCACCTTCGGCTCTTACATAATAAGTTGTGGTAACTAAAGGTGTAACCGTAATACTGCTTCCCGAATCTATTAATGTTGTTCCGCAGCTTGCCCCTGTGTACCATTTCCATTTAGCATTTGTTCCTAAGGTGCCGCCTGTTATACCAAGGCCTACTGATATGCCCGGGCAGATATTGTTTTTATTTCTTGTAGCACTTGCAGCAGGGGTTGAAGGTACTTTACCACTTAGTTTAATACCGGGTGAAATGTATTGACAGCCCGGGGTACCAATATTACCAGTAGCCGCAATTATTACACGGTAAAACCTGCCTGTATCTGCTGCAATAACCGGGTTAATGGTATAAGTGGCTGAAGTGGCTCCTCCAATATTAGTCCATGGGCCGGCACCAGGTGCCGGAGACCATTGCCACTGAAAATCTTTACTGCCCGGAAGTGCTGTAGAATCTGATAAAGCAGAAGTAAAAGCAGATGAGCCGCCAATACATCCTGCAACTGAGTTAACCGAAACAGTTGGTGCAGCACTACAGGTACCAAAGGTAATGTCATCTATTGCCAAATCGTTACCACAACCACCTGGGGCATCGTTTATTAATTCGAAAATAACACCGGTATAGCCCGATGGCATTACCCATTTAATACCGTATTGATTCCACAAACTATCTGTTATAAAAGCTGTGGAAGCCTCGGTAATTACCAACCCCGTGGTAGCATCTCTTATCCTGCATTTTATTTTAGCGTATTTAAATCCACCTAATCCATCACATACAGTTTTATAGGCTGCATTACCTACAAATGCGGCATAAAATGAAAGAGAATATTGTTGAGAAGGGCAGAGTACATTTATTGTATCCCTGTAAAAATACCGTGCAGCTGCATCGGCATTAACCAATAGCATACGCCCATTTAAATCACCTGTATGATCCCTTCTGTTAACCCAGTTTGCATTATCCCCTTTTCGTGCTGTATCAGCAAGTGTAAAGTTATTAAGGCCAAGTGGCTGGGCTGCAGCACCTGTATAGGTAGTGCTTGCACTGGGTACGGCCGGTAATGTGTTAGATAAAGCAGCACCAGTACCAAATGTTTGAGTGTACATCGTATTACCCAATACTGTACATGGTGTCAGTGCAGGTGTAAGTATAATGATAAATGGTGTTGGTTGTCCTTCTCCCACATCATCTGTTTTATCATTTTGATTAAGATCGGGGCTTGAGCCATTTGTTGACGAATCTCTTACCGCCACATTTTTAAACCCGTTTGCAGTAGCAACAGCACTGTTATTATATACTATTCCCGGATCGATATTAGATAACCTGCACGATATGCGGATAGTAAAATTATTATTGGCTACCGGGTAACAGGGTAAATTTTGACCCACTAATAATAAGTTTGTAATTGTTGTACCATTATACAATGGGTTTAATACAACACCTGCAGGATTACTGGTTAAAGTGGCTGTTACATTAGAAACATTAAACGGCCCATTTATTGCGCCAAGATTATCGGTAACCTGCACATTTGTTAAGGGTACGTTTCCAAAGTTTTTTGTATAAACATCATATACAACATCATATTGCTTTGGTGTACCGGTTGGTGTAACCGATATTAATTTTTTTGCAGGGCCAATTCCCGAGTTGATCTGGCTCATATCGGTAGAATATATCCCCCTGTTCAACGCATAGGTATAGGTTATTGATGCTGTGTCGCCGGTTATACCATCAATCCTTTTAAAAACACAACCTGTACCCGGCGAGTAAGAAGCAATTAAATCGCCACTGCCAAATGCCAGACCCGGTAAACCGGTTTTACCTGCAGGCAATCTAACCGTATCTATATAAGTACAGGTAATATGCTTTGTTGGTCCGCCGGCACTTCCATAATCAGGCGTAAATAATTTATTATTAAAGACGAAATACATCTGGCCGCTTGGGGTTATGGTAATATCACCTGTTCCAACATTCCAGAGTGTTTTACCACCAGTATAATCTAAGGTATCTGGTATGCCTACAGTTCCGGTATTAAAATCTACCTGCCTTAACATACCTCTGTACGGCCCGGTTGGGTACAGCCGGATAAATTCCAGCTGCCAGCCAATGCCATTGGCATCAAAAGTAATACCACCAATATCTGTGTTAAAAGTTCTTAAAGTATCAAGGCCCGGTGCAGCAGGCATTGGGCAGGTTGTAGGATCCCATCTCCATATATATGATTTGTAAGGAGACGGCACGTTATAATCCGTCCATACATAATAAATTCTCTGATCTGCAGGATTAAATGCAACACTTGAATTAAAAATAGTGAATGGTTTGTTAGCTGCCGAGTAACCCGATAAAGGAGCAAAGTTGGTACGCAAAACCGGTTTACATGCAGTAATTGGCGTTGCAGAATTACTTAAATTGGGAGTCAGGTAATTCAGGTAATACAACGAATCATTTGACCCTGACCCACATGCATTTCTACCTAACCCAATAGGATTACTATAGGTTGCAGGTTGCGCCAATGTGTATTGTACAATACACAGTAAGCTTAATAGTGAGAGTAAAAACTTTCTCATAGTGGTACTTTTAAAAAGGATATTAGTTAATTCTGCACATTAATGACGAACCAGGAACTTAGTAGTGGTTTCCACTTTTCCCTGCTTTATCACCTGTACGATATAAATACCCGATGATAAAGTTGTTACATCAAAATGTATAAAATCATTATTAGTTGCCGATTCAAATACTGTTTTTCCGTCAGCACCTATCACACGTATAGCTGTCTTTTCGCTGTTTAAATTATTAAAGCTGATATTAATGATATCGCTTGCCGGGTTTGGTGATACTATCACTTCGTTATTTACAGCCCCCTGCACTTTTACAATTGCTGTATAAGATTGTTTATTTACAGTAAATATTTTAGCCCTGTAATAAATTGTTTTTGAATTTGGATTAACATCAGTAAACTCAAAATTATTTAACTGGCCTGTGGAATTTACATTTGTCATTATGCCTGCCTCGGTAAAATTGGTTCCATCAAAACTTTTTAACAATACTACTTTTTCTACCGGCTCATTGTTACTTAATGACAGGTTGATGATATTGCCTGCTGCAGATTTACCTGCGGTAAAATTTATAATACTAACATCAAGTGGCCCAGCAACAAGTGTTAATGTCCCTGCGGCCATAGTTTTATGAGTAGGGTCAATAGTGGCAACAGAAGGTGCAAAAGAAAGGTTATAAGTGATAAAAGCATTTCCTGCAGGTCCCATTCCATATTGATCACCTGCATAACCTAACTGTGTTGCTGAGTAATGATATATTACTATATTGGTATCTTTTGTATTTGCTGCATTACGTATTCTTATAGCTACCGGCATTGGCATAAATGGTGTTGCTGCCGGAGTTCTGGTTTGACTTAAATTAAACTGAATGGTATTACCACTGATGTAATAATTTCCGGTATAATTTGGCGTGCCGGATCCCACTGCCCATGCATTAAAAAACGGAGTAAGATTAACACCGGACATCTGGTTTTCCATATTGCGCTGCAGATCGGCAGTAGTTGCAGATTTATAAGCTAATAAAGGATCGTTTAAATAATCTTTACAACCCTGAAAAAACTTTGTGTCTCCCATCATAGTACGTAGCATTGATACTACCATTGCACCACGCTGATAAACTGCTTCATCGTTATTTGTTGTCCAGATGGTATTAGAGTTCACAATACTTGCAGCACTTAATATAACAGGAGTCCCTGTTAAGGCACGGGCTGTAATTTTTATTGATCTTCTCCATGAGCTATCGGTTGTTGTACCTGCAATACCAGGAATTAATTCAACCGCTAATGCTTCTGAATATTTTGCAAAGCCTTCTGCAAGCCATAAATGATTCCATGTGGCAAAAGTTACTTTATCGCCAAACCATTGGTGCGCCAGTTCATGAGCAATCACCGACCAACTGGCCATACTGCCTCCGCTCATTCCCGAAAAAGTCTGATGCTCAATACCGCCACCCCAATTATGCTGATAATAACCATGCTTTTCATTCCTAAACGGATAAGGCCCGTATTTGTTACTGAACTGTACCAATTCTGATTTAGATACATCCATTGCGGCAATAGCAGCAGTTAATGTGCCACCTGTCATATTGGGGTAAGTATAATATGCAACAGGCACGTTTGTACCTGAAATATTTACAGTACCTCTGTATTGACGGTTGTATTTTGCTATACCAATACCAACCAGGTAAGTAGCAATTGGATAGCGGTGTTTGTATTTAAAGGTTCTGTTGGCACCGTTAATTGCAGAATCTACTAAAATACCATTAGCTGCAACCCAATAAGTATTTGGTACAGTTATATTAATATCCAGGGAATCTGCTTTATCCTGCATATCGGATTTGCTTGGCCACCAATCTCTTTCTTCATAAGATTCAGATAAAGTATAAATATACCAGTTACCAGAACCTGGAGGTAACTCTCCACGTTGAAAACCTTCTTCCTGGCCACTTACTGCCGGCGGAGTACCTGAATAAGTGATGCTAACTGAGTCGAGTGTACCGCTGGCAGCAATAGCTACCGGTAATGTCATACGGAAAATATCTGTTGACGGAAAAGAACTTACACAGGTAGTACCGTGATATTTTGCTACCGGTGAACCAAATACGGTATTATTAAGATCGAAAGTTATTTGCGAAACGTTTGCAGTTGTCGTTATAAAATAGGTAGTAACAGTTCCACTTATATTTTTAGAAACACTCGGATCAATCGTCCAGTCGCAACGGTAATACACCACATCAATATTGGCACCCGTTCCGCTGTTACCAGAAGAGGAAAGGCCGTTTATTGAAGGTGGTTGGATTGGTTGATTTGTTGTACGCCTGTGGTAAGATTGCCTTATAGAATCCTGTGCAAATGCAATTTGCAATGTACATAATACTACAGTAAGGGTAAGAAGGTATAATTTCCTTTTCATTTGGATACTAATTTTCTGGTTTTAGGGATATTAGAATAACAGTGAAACGTAAAGGAATAGAATTAATTGTATTTTTCATTACTTTTCCTTTCCTTTTTTTACTACATACTGCTGAAAAACTACTGCGTAGTTTCACTATTTTCTAATTCTAACATTTTTTATTTGCGATTTCATCCTAATTATATTTCAGGATAAAATATAATAACTTTGAAAATCATATGATGATCGTAAAAAAAAATTCAGAGGATATTTTAGATGAAGAACTGATTCATCAGTAATATTTATACTACAATATAATTTTCCGTTTTTCGTTTCCTCAAAATAGACAAATCCAATTTCAATGAAAAAACACTACCTGCTGCCGGTAATGCTTTGCCTGGCTAATATTGCCTTTGCACAATTAACCGTTGCAACCAACCCTACCAGTGCTTTTGCTAATGTATGCGATGGTAATTCAATTTCAATCACTGCATCTGCAACACCAGTTAACTATACAGTATCTGCAATTTCAAATAACCCATACAACCCCGATCTTTTTACTACAACATTTTTAGTTGACCATGTTAATAGTGGTATTGTTGAGCCCGTTAGTACCGGTACACTTGACAATGGAAGATGGGATAATATTACCATCCCTTTTACTTTTCGTTTTTATGGTAACACTTTCACCGCAGTAAATATCAGCACCAATGGTTGGGTTGGTTTGGGTGGCAGTAATTCCACAACAACAGGGCTTGGCTTTGTACTTCCAAATGCCATAGCACCCAATAATGTGGTTCATGCAATTACAAGTGATCTTACGTTTGCAGCTACATATAATGCTGTACCAAATGATGCTGTACTGCAATACTTCGAAGTTGGATCTGCCCCCAACAGGGCATTTGTAATTGACTACAGCAATTTAAAATTTGTTGCAGGGCCTGTTGCCTCCAGAGCAAATGTGCAGGTTATTCTGTTTGAAACAACCAATATTGTGGAGATACATACCACCAGTTGCACCAACACAACTGTAGCTAAAGCACAGGGCGTGGAAAACAGTACCGGTACAGTTGCCGCTGTTTCTACCGGCAGAAACAATACCGCAAACTGGGCGGTTCCCGGCGGAGGAAATGCTTTCAGGTTTACACCCGATAATATTACTTTCAGTTGGTCTCCTGCAACAGGTTTAAACACCACAACTGGTGCAACGGTAATTGCCACACCGGCTTCAACAACAGTATATACTGTAAGTGCCCTTAATACGGTTAACAGCGCTACAGGTAACACAACAGTTACTGTTACTGTAAACCCGGCATCATATACTTTAGCTGCAACAGCAGGCGGGTCACAAATCTGCCAGAATATTTCAGTATCGCCTGGTGGTACTAATTACCGGGATGGTAATTGTAATCTTATTTCAAAAATATTGCCTTCGGGAGGTTCCCCGGTTTCTAATTCAATTAATACCTGTATTAAATTAGATACCGGAGCCACTAAAATAGGTACATCTTCTTTATATGTTGCCAGAAAGTATGATATAGATCCATTACTTAACCCATACCCTGCTACTTCTACTGCAACTATTACCTTGTATTACCTGCAAAGTGAATTTAATAATTACAACACAAAAGCATTTGACAGCGGCTATAAGTTATTGCCGACCGGCCCGGCCGATGCAACAGGTGTAAGCAATCTTGTACTAAGGCAGTTTCATGGTACCGGCACAAACCCTAATAATTATACAGGGCCATCACAAGATTTTAATACTTCGGTAAGTGGCTTTACAGTAATATGGAATGCATCACGTAACTGGTGGGAAGTAACTATACCTGTTACCAGCTTCTCTGGTTTTTACATTACCAGCGCACCCCTTGGGCCGCTTGCAGTAACACTCGAATATTTTAAAGGTGTACAGGCAGATAATAAACATTTATTAAACTGGAAAGCTAACTGCACTTCAAGCAAAGTAACTTTTGAAATACAACGCAGTGCCGACGGACTACATTTTAAACCAATTGCAACATTAACTGTTGACCAGGCAAGGTGCAGCCAGCCCTTTGATGATGTGGATGAACATCCGTTAAGTGGTATGAACTATTACCGCATTAAAATAATTGATGAAGATGGTAAAGCTTATTACAGCAACACCATATCATTTATGCTGAAAACAAAGGGATACGAATTATTGAATATAAGCCCTAACCCTGTTACAACAGAAAATGCAGTAATAAAAATTAATGCCGGAGAAAAATCGCAGGTTAACATCAGTATTTCTGATTTTTCAGGAAGGATTATTAACCACCAGGCAACTCAGTTATTACCCGGTATTAACCAGGTAACAGTTAATACTCAATCGCTGGCAAGAGGTACTTACCAGGTTACTGCTTACTCTGCAGGCCAGGCACCAAAAACAATAAAATTAATAAAACAATAGTTTTTACTACCTCATTTAATTAATAATAGAGCAGCCTTTAAGGCTGCTTTATTATTATACAGGCATTATCTGCCCTGTGTTTTAAACAGTTAACTTAAGATATTGTATTTTTACTTTTTAACTGGTATAAAATATGAGCTCAGTAATTGAAAACAGGCCTGTAATTGGCATCACCTGTGGTGATATTAATGGCATTGGTATTGAATTAATAATAAAAACCTTTAGCGATAACCGGATACTGGATATTTGCACACCCATTATTTTTGCAAATAATAAAGTGCTTAATTTTTACCGTAAAAGTGTACCGGATACTAATATAAATTTTATAAGTATAAAAGAGTTTAGCCGCATTAACCACAAACAGGTAAATCTTTTTACCTGTTGGGAAGAAGAAGTGAATATTACCCCAGGTACATTAAGTGATACCGGGGGCAAATATGCTGTAAAAAGTTTATTAGCCGGTGCACAGGCATTAAAAGAAGGTAAAATTGCCGGATTAGTTACTGCACCAATTCATAAAAAAAATACACAATCGGAAGAGTTTAATTTTACAGGGCATACACCTTACTTAAAAAATTTATTTGGTGCAGCCGATGTTGGGATGTTTATGGTGGCAGAAAATATTAAAGTGGCTTTACTTACAGAACATGTTGCAGTAAAAGATATTGCACAGCATGTTACCAAAGAAAATATTTTAAGTAAACTGCAGATCATCAACAGTTCATTAAAAAAAGATTTTGGTATTACCAAACCACGGATTGCAGTACTTGGTTTAAACCCACATGCAGGCGATGAAGGATTAATTGGTAAAGAAGACGAAGAAATTATTAAACCAACAATTAAAGAAGCCAAACAAAAGGATATCTTTTGCTTTGGCCCTTATCCTGCCGATGCATTTTTTGCCAGGGGGCAGCATGAAAAGTTTGATGGTATTTTAGCCATGTACCACGACCAGGGTTTGATTCCCTTTAAATCGCTGGCAATTGGCGAAGGAATAAATTTTACCGCCGGTTTACCCGGGGTAAGAACATCGCCTGACCATGGCGTGGCTTTTGATATTGCCGGAAAAGGCAAAGCAGATGAAGCTTCGTTTAGAGAAGCTATTTTTAAATGTGTTGATATTATTAATAACAGGAAAGAATTTGAAGAGCAATATAAAAACCCTCTTAAGAAAATAAGTGCAGGGATGCTGGCAAGGGCTGTGGATCAACGCATATCTGAAATACCTGAATAAAATAATTTAAATTAAAAGTTGATGGTTGTGTTATGCAAGCTTATCTCAACCATCAACTTTTAACCTCTTTTTTTTACTACTCTACTTCAAAACTGATTTTTACATTTACACGGTACTCGGTAATATTTCCCTTCTTGTCTACCTGAGCACTCATATTATCTACGTTTACACCTTTAATATTACGTAGAGATTTTGCTGCATGTTTAACAGCGTTTTGAGTTGCATCTTCCCAGCTCTTTTTAGAGTTGGCTAAAATTTCAATTACTTTTAAAATTGCCATAGTTGTATGTTTTGTATTAAGATACAACTTATAAAGCAATGGTTGCATTACTGTTTATTGAAAAACCGAATCGGCCACGCCTTTATTAATAGTATAAGAGCTTATACTTATTTCGGCCTTGCCCTTTTTATTTTTTGCCTTATCAGCAGCTTTTGGGTTGTCGGCCCCATCATCAAAATCGAAAGTTACGCCTTTGGGCAGCTTATAATCTTTGGTATTAAAAGAGAAAATTATTTTATCCGGCAGGCCATACTCCATATATTTCCCGTAACTCATTTCCAGCTCGTAGCTGCCATTTTCCCTGGTGGTGGTTTTGGCTTTTTTTATTACCAGGTTTGTCTCATCAATATACAGGGTAGATAATACCACATCTGCATTATCATCTTCGGGCAATAATTTTACCACCCGTACCGCAGTGCTGCCAATTTTATCGATGCCTGCATCCAGCACTGTATAACTGCCGCTGCTTATTACACTGTTTAAATTAATATTAACTGCGCCTTTTGGTACAAAAGAAATTCCTTTTTCGTTTTTTATTTTAAGGCGGTTAGGTTTTTTAAAATAGATTTTTACAGTTGCTACCGGAATTTTTAAAAAAGTAACATTGGTTTTCATTTTACCTGCCGCTTCATAATCATTTACCTTTTCAATTTTGGCTTTTACTTTTTGCACCAATGCAGTTGCATCCTGTGCTGTCAGCAATACAGCTCCGCTAAAAATAAAAACCAAAGTAAGCGGCGCAACCTTTTTTATAAATTTCATCATGACAGAATATCTTTTCTTTTAAATACAATTACGGATGCTGATACCAAAATAAAAATGTGGGCTAATAATATGAACAAACTCCTCCTGATGGCGGGCCAGTTTTCTATACTGCCTTTTATTGTTTCGCCTTCGTCAGTTGTACCAATATAAAAAAAACCTTTCCAGCCAACCAGGTACGAGGTAAATAAAAAAGGTTTTACATTTTTATCAATTATAGGAACATTAATATTGGAAATAATAGTACATACAATTACAATACATACTGTGGCAATTATTGGCCCGATAGAATTTTCTGCAAAAATGGATAAAAATAATGCCAGTGCTGCAATAACTGTAAGCGCAACTGTAGCGTAAGCAAATGCAGCAATATAACGCCACACTATATCGTCTTTTGTAATCAGTAATATTTGTGATTCTTCACCTTTGGAGCGGAATATCAACATATCATCTGCACCAAAAATCAACAAACTAAATACAAGAGCCGTTATTGCCATCCACAGCAGTAATAAAATTGTAAAGATAGTTGCAGCAGCAAATTTTACTAAAATTAGCTGTGTACGGCTTATGGGCTTAGAGATCAATAACCGCAATGTACCCATATTGGCTTCTCCGGAAATAGAGTCTGCTGCAATCAGTGCAACCAGTATCGGCACCTGTATCAATAATGTGTTAAGAATGATATAACACATAAAATAACCATTAATGGCTTTTACTCTTTCAAACTCAAATGTATCTTTAACGCTTTGCAGTAATAGATCCATATAGCTTTGCCCATCTGCTTTAAAGGCAAATTGAAAAATAAATACAATGGCAGCAATCGCTATAAAAGCTATATACGTACGTGGCCGCCTGCTTATTTTAAACAACTCAATTTGTAATAATGTCCACATGCTGTTGCTGAGTTGTAAGTGAAAGAAAATAATCTTCTAAAGAATGACGGGGCTGAATGGATAGTATTGCTACTTCCATTTTTGCAAGGTAATTTACCAGTGCAGGTATATTAGTTTTATTCATTTGTAATCTTAATGCATCTGCAGACGGCAGGATAAACGATGCCCAATCAGATTGTTGTAATATAATTTTTGCAGCTGCATTATTCACCGTTTCTATTTCAACAATTGTTTTTGCCGGATCGAGTAATGCAGCAGCATTGCCTTCCACCACTTTTTTACCTTTATTAATAATGAGTATACGGTTGGCAATTATTTCTATTTCGCTTAATAAATGAGATGACACCACAATTGTTTTACCCATTTCTTTACTTAAATACAAAATTAGGTTACGCATATCTGCAATACCCTGTGGATCCAGCCCATTGGTTGGTTCATCCAGGATAATCAGCCGTGGGCTATGCACCAGTGCTACTGCAATACCCAAACGTTGTTTCATACCCTGGCTAAAGGTTTTTACTTTGCTGTGTGCCCTGTCTTCAAGGCCAACCAATTTTAATTGCTGCATCAATAATTCCCGGGTAACTCTTATGCCGCTCATCTTTGCAAAAATGGAGAGGTTTTGATAAGCCGAAAGATATTTATACAGATCTGGTTTTTCAATTACTGCACCTGTTTGTTTTAATATTTCATTTCGATGCGTAAAAAGATTCTTATCAAAAATATTTATAACGCCATCGGTAGGTTTAATAAGTGACAATAACATACGTATGGTGGTGGATTTTCCGGCCCCGTTTTGGCCTAAAAAACCATACACATCCCCTTCATTAACAGTAAATGAAAGCCCATCAACCGCAGTAATATCCTTAAATTTTTTAGAGAGATTAGTAACACTGATTATTGCCGGCATATATTAAAATATAGATAAAGGTAAAACGGATATAACAATAATTTGTTCGCAAAGGTATAATATCGGTTTAAAAAATGTATAAAAAGCTTGCATGGTAAACAAAAACTGTCTATGTTTGTACCTGCTTACAACCCGTACCACTTATTCTTGATCTAACCACGCAAACTCCCACTGACTAATAGAATTTACTGAAATTGCCGTATAGCAATTGACATTCCATTATCTTTTATAAAACACTGTTTCAACGTATCCAACATACTGTGATTTTTGCCGGCTAACCCCTGTAAGATATAATTACATAAATCACACAAGATGAAATATATTTTTACGTTTGTATTTTTCCTGCTTAACATAATGGCATTAAATGCACAGGTTTGTACCCAATCTAATTTTGATGCCTGCACAGGCTCATCGTCAATTACATCCGACTTTAGAAATGCAGTACAAATTACCGGCACCGGAAACCCGTTAAGCGTTGGAGCAAAATACAAATTCAACTATGCTATTCCCAGCTTTAATCTTGATGCTGTAATTTCAATTGACGCAATGGTTAATGCTACAATGATTGGTGCTGCCAGCCCTACTATTGATGATGACGGAGCTGCAAACGAAACCAATATTGCCGGAACACAGGTCGGCTTATTTGCACCACGTATTGCACCAAATCAAATACTTTCCTGTAATGATGTATCGGGTTATGTTGAGTTTACCATTAAATTCTACACTCATTATTCCGGCAATGGTGCCCCTGTCAGCAGTACAGAAATTGCAGTTTCAAATCTTACTTATTTACACTTTGACATGGATGGAAATATGCAGGGTAATAATGGTTGGTATAAAAAAACAGGTTATGTAAAAATGAATGGAGCTGATCCGGTAAACTACAGCACTGCAACTACTGAATTAACCGATGCAGGTAATATTGGAAATTGGTTACTAACCTATGGAAGCACAACTGAAAGAAATGGTGTATCAAGATGTGGAGAGGTTATACAGAAATCTATTTATTTTTTACCCCAAACAGCAATTTCTTTCAGGATGGGCTATGATTATAAAGCACCATCTTCAAACTGTAACACTACAAGTATTCAGCCAACAAAACAATATGGAGCAAAATTTGGATGCTTTACTTTGCCGGGAGCAGGCCCGTTACCGGTTTCAATTACCGACCTTGCTGTTAATTATAATAATGGCAAAACAAACATTGTGTGGACAAGCCTGCAGGAACACAACCTTGAGGGTTATGAAATACAAAGAAGTGCTGACGGAATTAATTTTGAAGTTGCCGGATTTGTAAAAGCCAACAACCTTACATCGGTACAACAATATCAATTTACCGACAATATTGCCGCACTTACATCAAAATATGTTTTTTACAGAGTAAGAATTGTTGATATGGAACACAGCATGAAACTTACCAATACTGTATCGGTAAAAATTTCGGATTGGGTAAATGGCGAAATGGTTATTTCACCTAATCCTTCAAGTACTAATGCACAGCTAAAAATAAAAATGAATAAAGCGGCAACAGGAGATATTACCGTTTTTGACGCTGCCGGAAAAATAGTATTAAAACAACAGGCTTCGTTATTAGCAGGTAACAATACAGTTGTTATAAACAACATTACAAAATTAAATGACGGTTATTACACTGTTCGCTTAAATGCCAACCATGAAATATTCAGCACGAAACTATTGGTATGGAAATAAAATATTTTTGATAACCAGGCACAAACAAAAAGCCCTTTCTTAATTGAAAGGGTTTTTTTATTGTCCGTTAGGGTTCATATAAGATTGCAGTGCTTTTACATATCCTTCAAAAGCATCAATACCTTTTGTGGTTATTTTACAAATAGTTTGCGGATAGTTATTGCTGAACTGCTTAGTAACATCAATATAACCTGCATCTTTAAGTTTATTTATCTGCACACTTAAGTTGCCGGCAGTAGAGTTGGTCTTTTCTTTTAAAAAAGTAAACTCTGCTTCTTTTACACTAATCAATAGTGAAATAACTGCCAGCCGCAGTTGAGAGTGCAATATGGGATCCAGCTCTTTA
>JAYVJU010000319.1:0-11591 GCA_043769035.1 Ferruginibacter sp. | reverse complement strand
ATGCTTTACATTGTTCCCACTCCAATCGGTAACCTGGCCGATTTTACTTTCAGGGCCGTGGAAGTTTTAAAGTCTGTTGATTTAATTTTAGCAGAAGATACCCGAACGTCTGCGGTTTTACTCAATCATTACCAGGTACAAAAACCCATCTCACCATATCATCAGCATAACGAACATAAAATTGTACAACATTTAGCCGAACAATTACTGGCTGGAAAAACAATTGCTTTACTTACCGATGCAGGCACACCGGGTATAAGCGATCCTGCTTTTTTATTGGTAAGGGAATGTGTTAAGCATGATATAAAAGTAGAATGTTTGCCGGGTGCAACTGCTTTTGTTCCTGCATTAGTTAATAGTGGTTTGCCAATAAACAGTTTTTGTTTCGAAGGTTTTTTGCCTTTAAAAAAAGGCAGGCAAACCATGATGAAAAAATTAGCTGAAGAAGAAAGAACGATGGTATTTTACGAAAGCCCCATGCGGTTGGTAAAAACATTAAATGATTTTATGCAATACTTTGGTACAGAAAGATTGTGTTGTGTAAGCCGTGAGCTCACCAAAAAATTTGAGGAAAATAAAAGAGGCACTTTACAGCAGGTACACGATTATTTTAATGAAAAGTCTGTAAAAGGAGAAATTGTGATTGTAGTAGGTGGGAAAGGGTAATCAATCAATAAAAAATTGCTACTTCATTAAGTTCCTTTCTTTTAATATCCGGCACCCAGCATTCTTCTACAGCAAACCCAACCGGTATTAGTAAAAAAGGTTTTTCGTTTGCTGGCCGGTTTAAAATTGTACTCAAAAAATTCATGGGGCTTGGTGTATGGGTAAGCGCTACCAACCCGGCATTATGTATTGCAGCCAATAAAAACCCACAGGCAATACCACAACTTTCGTTAGCGTAATAAGTGTTGGTTTTATTTCCGGCTTTATCAAAGCCATAACTTTTTTTAAAAACTATAATCAGGTAGGGAGCAACTTCTAAAAATTCTTTTTTGTAGTCGGTTTGCAGGGGTAATAAATCTTTTTTCCATTCTTGGGGCATTCTGCTATTGTAGCTTTCATACTCTTCTTTTTCAGCTTCAATACGTATTTGTTTTTTTATTTCAGGGTTGCTTACCACACAAAATGTCCAGGGTTGTTTGTGGGCGCCACTTGGTGCGGTAGAAGCAGTAAGTATAATGTTTTCTATAACTTCTTTTGGTATTGGTTTGTCGCTGAAATCACGGCAGGTTCTTCTTTCATTCATCCAACTGTAAAAACTGGAACTTCTTTCTTTTATTTCAATTGTATTAAAACTATTTTTTGAGTAAGCAGTAAAAGGAAAGCCATTAATCAATTTTGTTTTTTTCATAACTTTTATTTGTCGAAATTTACGATGTCAGTATAACAATGTAAACATAAGCAATGAAAAAAACCGGTGCAACTGCATTTTTAATTTTCTTTTCAATTACAGCCTTCTCACAAGATATTGCCTTTGGCAGAAAAATGGTGGACACACTTACTTCCCCATATTTCTGGGGGCGTGGCTATACCAACGACGGTATGAAAAAAGCTGCTGATTTTTTAGCAGGGGAATTTAAGACTTATGGGTTGGAACCAATGAATGGTAAAAATTATTTACAACCCTTCAGTTATCCGGTAAATACTTTTCCGGGTAAAATGGAATTAACGGTTAATGGTAAAGATTTGGTACCGGGTAAAGATTTTATTGTAAGCCCCGAAGCAAAAGGCGTAAAAGCATCCGGCGATTTTGAACAATTAGACAGCATTCAGTTTATTAACCGCAAAGAAATGGTGGTAATAAAAATGCAGGATAAACTCACCTGGAGTGTAGCCACGGAAGCTGCTGATTATTCTTTATTACTGGTAGATAAAAAAGCATTGGATAAGACACCCGAAACATTTAAAGTAAATATTGATAACAAATTCATCAGTAATTTTAAAACAACAAATGTTTGCGGCCTGGTTAAAGGCACAGCAAAACCCGATTCAATAATTTTTATTACGGCACATTACGACCACCTGGGCGGAATGGGTAAGGATACTTATTTTCCCGGTGCTAACGATAATGCCAGCGGCGTTGCTTTATTATTGAACCTGGCGCATTATTATGCACAGCATCCGCAGAAATATTCTATTGCCTTTATTTTATTTGCTGGTGAAGAAGCCGGTTTGATCGGTTCAAAATATTTTACCGAAAACCCATTGGTGCCGTTAAAAAATATCCGCTTTTTAATTAATACCGATTTGGCCGGTACAGGCGAAGAAGGAATTACTGTTGTTAATGCTACAGAATTCCCCAAAGAATTTGCCGCCATGCAGCAGCTAAACAAAGAAAATAATTTATTGTTTGCAATAAATGCAAGGGGCAAGGCAGCCAACAGCGATCATTATTTTTTTACAGAGAAAGGTGTGCCTTCTTTTTTCTTTTATACTTTAGGTGGCATTAAAGCCTATCATGATGTATTTGATAAAGCAGCAACATTGTCTTTAAATGAACACGAAGATTTATTTAAATTGCTTGTTAAATTCAATCAGAAACTAATGGGAGAATAAGATCAATCCCTTTTTTTAGTATCAATAAAATTTATAAAAATAATTATGAAGAACTGTTATTATGTTTTGTTTTTCTTTTTACCCCTGGCAGGTTTTTCTCAGCCCGACCGCTGGCAGCAAAGGATAAAATATGTGATGGATGTAAACCTTAATGTGACTACAAACATTATTACGGGTAAACAAACAATTACTTATACTAATAATTCTCCTGATACATTAAACAGGATATTCATGCATTTATTCTGGAATGCTTTTCAGCCAAACAGTATGATGGATGTAAGCAGCCGCAGTACCGAAAACCTGGTTTTAGGAAGAACAGCTTCGGGAAATAATGTTACAGATTTTGACCGCAGGTTTAAAAAAAGAATTATTGAAATGACCCCGGAAGAACAGGGTTATTGTAAAGTTTTAAAAATAAGTTTAAACGGCAGGTTGCAGCAAACCAAATTGCATGAAACGATACTGGAAATAAATCTTGATAAAAAAATATTGCCCAGGTCTGTAGTAGTATTTAATACAGAATTTGAATGCCAGGTACCAAAATTGTCACGCCGCAGCGGAAGAGATAACCCCGAAGGTATAAGATATAGTTTAGGGCAGTGGTACCCAAAACTGGTGGAGTATGATAATGAAGGATGGCATGCAGATGATTATATAAGCCGTGAGTTTTATGGCGTGTGGGGCGATTATGATGTGAATATAACTTTAGATAAAAACTATAAACTGGGTGCTACAGGCGAATTACAAAATGCTGCAGCAATTGGATGGGGTTATGATAAGGAAGGCTCTGCGTTAAAAAATATATCCGCAGATGTACGCACCTGGAAATTTGCAGCAAAAAATGTACATGATTTTGTATGGGCAGCCGATCCGGATTATAAACATATTACCCGTAAAACTGCTGATGGGCCATTGCTGCACTTTATTTATAAAAACAACACACCCGATGAAGCAAAATGGCAGGCCACAGCAGATACCTGCGCAATGATGTACCCGTACCTGGCAAAAACATTTGGTGCTTATACTTATCCAGTGTATTCATTTTTGCATGGTGGCGGTGGCGGTACAGAATATCCAATGGCAACTTTAATTAAAAATTATTCGCTTGAAACAGCCGTACATGAATGGTGCCATAGCTGGTACCAGATGATGCTGGGTAACAACGAAAATTTATATGGCTGGATGGATGAAGGCTTTGCAAATTATGCAGAAGCAAAAGTGTTAGCATGGCTAAGGCACAAAGATTTTTTTGCTGTAGCAGAAGAGTATGGGGAGTATTTTAAATTTGCTGCCAGTAATTTTGATGAGCCCATGAGTACCCACGCTAATTTTTTTACTACCAACTTAGCTTATAACACTAACTCTTATTATAAAGGGGCTGTTTTTTTGCGCCAGCTTGGTTATGTGGTAGGTGAAACAACCATGGAGAAAATTTTATTGGAATATTACAGGCTATGGCGTTTTAAACATCCTAAACCCGATGACTTTATCCGTGTGGCTGAAAATACCAGCGGCATGCAGTTGCAATGGTATAAAGAATATATGCTGAACACACTTAAAACTGTTGATTATGCTATCGACAGTTTATGGGAAGAAGGAGGCGTTTCTAAAATCCGTTTAAGAAGAAATGGAGAAATGCCAATGCCGATTGACCTGCAATTAACTTTTAAAGATGGCAGCACCGAAATGCATTACATACCACTAAGTATGATGTTTGGTGAAAAAGCCAATGAAAAACCGGCACAAAAAAGAGTGGTGCATGAAGAATGGCGCTGGACACATCCAACCTACGTTGTAGAATTTAAACGAAGCCTGATGGAGTTAACAGCAGCTAGTATAGACCCAACAAAAAGATTGGCTGATATAGAACGAAGAAATAATTTACTGGAATTAAAATGGTAATAGACAATATGGAAATAACTATAAGAAGAGTAACAGCAGCAGATGTATCAACCCTTACTGCAATGGCAAGGGAAACATTTTATGACACGTTTGTTGACACCTGCACCGCAACAGATATGCAGGAATTTTTAGACGAAGTGTTTACCGAAGAACATCTGGCTAAAGAAATCAGTAACCAAAATGATTTTTGTTTTTTTGCAGAGATTGATGGGGAGGCTGTTGGTTACACTCGTTTTATGGAAGATTACAGCAGCTTTCCATTGATGAAACAATGGAAGGCGATGGAATTAAAACGCATTTACGTGTTAAAAGAACATCATGGTAAGGGCATAGCACAAAAACTGATGGATTATATAATTGAATTTTCGCAACAGGCCGGTTACAAGGTTATCTGGCTGGGCGTATGGGAAAACAATTTACGGGCACAAAAGTTTTATGAAAAATATGGTTTTGTAAACTCCGGCCATACGCATGATTTCCCAATTGGCAGCACACCACAAACTGATTGCTGGTTTTGGAAATTCTTGTGATACCAAACTGAATTTCATTTGTAGCTGAGTGCAGGGCTGAAATTTCTAAAGTATTTGTGCGTTTGGCTTTGGTACATCCCGGTTTGATACCTCAAAGATCAAACCGGGATAAAAACATAACCCCCGAAATTTCCGGGGGCTATTGATTGTGCTTGTTGTGTTCTGAATGATTTTTATCTGCCAAAAAATTTATTTACTGCTGCAACCCGGTTGGTAACGTGCAATTTTTCGTAAATATGATAAACATGCTTGCGTACTGTTTCGGTACTGATGAACATGGCTTCCCCGATTTCTTTATACAAAAGGCCTTTTGATAACATCTCCAGTATTTCCTTTTCTCTTTTTGATAAAATATCCAATGCAGATTCTGCAGGGTGGGTTTTTGATTGTTTATTTTGAAAAGCGGCAACTACCTTTCTTGCTATCTGGCTGCTCATTGGTGAGCCACCTTCCATCAGCTCCTGAATACTTTCCAAAAGTTTTCCCGGAGGTGTCTTTTTTAAAATGTATCCGCTTGCCCCGGCGCTTAATGCTTCAAATATCTGCTCATCATCTTCGTAAATGGTACACATCATAAACAATATTTCGGGATGTGCAATTTTCAGTTCTCTTACTACTTCAATTCCATTTATGCCACCAAGGCTGATGTCCATCAATACCACTTTAGGTTTTAATATGGGTAGCTTCACCAGTGCCTCTTCGCCATTTATGCATGAGCCTGCAAGTTCGCAATAATCTGCCATGGCAATAATCTGCTCCAGCGCCAGGCGGATGTCGTTATTATCTTCTACAATTGCTACCGGTATTTTCATTATACTGCAAAGTTGATTCAAAAAATCAATATAACATATACCACGAAGTGGTAATTATTATTTAAAGCCAACATACAACAGGTATTTTTCTTTAAAAAAATCATCGGCAAACAGTTTCTCAATTTCCCATACTCTTGGTTTACAACCGCTTTCAAATATTTCTTTAGCAAGGTCGCCACCTTTAAGGCATATTAAACCATTGGGTGTATTTACACCATACGCAGTATTTTTATTTTTTTGCAACAGGGGCCTGCTCCAGTGCCATAGGTCTTTTAAAGGGGCAACAGCCCTGCTTACTACGGCATCAAATTTCCGGTTCTTAATATCTTCGGCCCTGGTATGTTGTGTAGTTACATTTTGCAGGCCAATGGCAGTTGCAATTTCTGCAACAACTTTTAGTTTTTTATTAATACTGTCAACCATGTGAAAATGGGTATCCGGAAAAAGTATGGCTAAAGGTATTCCCGGAAAACCGCCGCCACAACCCAGATCCATCACCTGCATATCTTTTGTAAATTCAAATTGTGTGGCAATAGTTAAGGAGTGTAATACATGGTGTTCATAAAAATTATCCATATCCTTCCTGCTGATAACATTAATCTTCTCATTCCAATCGGTGTATAAATCTTTAAGTGCAGCAAATTGTGTTGTCTGCTTTTGAGAAAAATCTGTAAAATATTGTTGAATAATTTCCATTACTGTATTTTAAAATAAAATATGATCTTCTCCATTTCCTCTCCGCCAGCTGGCGGAGGAGATAAAGGGGGCGGTATTTATTTCCATCCTTTCCCCGGCTTTTTAATTAAGGCTATTGAAAAAATAATATAATAAAAGAACATCCAGATATCAAAAAATAAAAACCAGGGCCACATATCTTTTTCATTTAGTTTTTTCATTACCATATAAAAAATAACAGCCTGTGTTAAAAACCTGATGCCAAAAACAATTAAAGCAAATTGCCAGCCATAAAAAATAATACTTGCTGCAAACAGGGGGTAAAATAAAAACTGCGACAATGAGTATAAGCCCAGTAAAAATTTATGTACAGGTTTATAATATTTAGCAGTGCTGTAGTGGCGTCTTTTTTGTTTTATCCATTGTCCAAAACTACCCGCAGGTTCACTCAATGTAAATGTATCAGCATCAATATTAATTTTTGTGTTGGTTTTTGTTGCGGCAGTTTTTATAAACAGGTCATCATCGCCGCTGGCAATATTATTATGTGCTGTAAAACCTTTATGCCTGAAAAACACAGATTTTTTATAACTCAGGTTACGGCCAACACCCATGTAAGGTTTGCCTGCCAATGCATAGGAAAGATATTGCAGGGCTGTATGAAAAGTTTCCCAGCGTATCAGTTTATTCAGCAATCCGCTTTTTTTGTGGTAGGCGCCATAGCCTAAAACAATTTCGGTACCGTCATCGTATGCTTCCTGCATTTTGTCGATCCAGAATTCGCTGGCAGGTACACAATCAGCATCGGTCAATAAAACTACTTCGTATTTGGCAGTTTTAATGCCCATGCTTAACGGAAATTTTTTGCCGGGTATAAATTTAGCTTCCTGTTTCAACTGTACCACATGCAGTTGCTTGAATGTTTTTTTAAATTCTTCCAGCAGGTATTTGGTATCATCGTAAGAATTATCATCTATCACAATTACCTCATGCGTAGTACGGTATTGCTGTACCAGCGAACCGGGGAGATTTTTCGCTAAATTTGCGGCTTCATCCCTGGCACAAATAATAACCGACACCGGGTGTGTTTGAGAAGTAGCCTTGGTACCGGGCTTATAAACAGCCAGGCGGATGAAAAAGAAACAATAATAAAAAAGCTGTATCAGGGTGATGAGGCAAAAACCATAAAACAGTAATTGCCACCAATGGGTAAAATTCATAAAGGCAAAAATAAGGAATTAGTAATTTGGAATTAGGGATTAGCCGATAAGCTACTCTGAGGATACAAATAATAAACAAAAGCACAATAATGGCGGCATTACAATTTGATTTACAACATACCGATACACAAACCAAAGCGAGGGCTGGCAAAATAACCACCGACCATGGCGGCATTCTAACCCCTATTTTTATGCCGGTAGGTACTGTGGGCAGTGTAAAAGCAGTAACACAGCAGCAATTAAAAACCGATGTGCAGGCACAAATAATTTTGGGCAATACTTATCATTTATACTTAAGGCCAGGGCTGGAAGTATTGGAAGCAGCAGGTGGCCTGCATAAATTTAATGGATGGGATAAACCTATTTTAACCGACAGCGGCGGCTACCAGGTTTTTTCTTTAGCCAATAACAGAAAACTAACTGAAGAAGGAGCACTGTTTCAAAGCCATATTGATGGCAGCAAACATTTATTTACGCCGGAAAATGTAATGGATATTCAACGCATTATTGGCGGCGATATTATTATGGCATTTGATGAATGCCCGCCATATCCCAGCGATTATAAATACGCTAAAGACTCGATGGACTTAACCCACCGCTGGTTAACAAGATGTTTCAAACGGTTTAATGCTACCGAAGATAAATACGGCTACACACAAAATTTATTTCCCATTGTGCAGGGGAGCACTTATAAAGATCTGCGTACTGCATCGGCAGAATTTATAGCATCGCAAAATGCAACAGGCAATGCTATTGGCGGATTGAGTGTTGGCGAGCCAACCGAAATGATGTACGAGTACACCGAACTATGCTGCGATATTTTACCCAAAGATAAACCCCGTTATTTAATGGGCGTGGGTACACCGTGGAATATTTTAGAAGGCATTGCATTGGGGATAGATATGTTTGATTGTGTAATGCCCACCCGTAACGGCCGCAATGCCATGCTGTTTACCTCACAAGGCATTATCAATATCGACAACAAAAAATGGGAAAAAGATTTTTCTGTTATTGATGATGGTATTGATTGCCCGGTAAGTAATTTTTACAGCAAAGCTTATTTACGCCACCTGATGAAGGCTAAAGAATTTTTAGGACTCACCATTGCAAGTGTACATAACCTGGCTTTTTATTTATGGCTGGTTACCCAGGCCCGTAAACATATTATTGCAGGCGATTTTAACAGCTGGAAAAATGAAATGGTGGTAAGGTTGCAGACGAGGTTGTAGTTTTTTAAAGTCCTAAAGTCCAATAATATTAGTCTCTATTTAATAAATCATATAGAAATGAAATTTTCAAAAAGAAACAGGAACATACTTTATTTTTCATTACTTATGATTGGTTTTGTAGTATTCGTTCTTTATAAATCCTCAAAAAATGAGAAGTCACTTGACAGGAATTTCAATATTATTGATGTTGTTGTAAAAGAGGTGACGATATATAAGGGAAAATATTTTTTGCTTTATACTTTTAAAACAAAAAATGAAACTGTAAGTGGTCAAACAGCCTTACGGGTAGAGAATACAAATTTATCCTATTTGAATAGTGTTTTTGCAGGGCAAAAACTTTTGTTAGCAGTTGATTCTGTCGATAACGAAAATAATATTTTATTATTAAGCAATAGTGACTATGAGCGATTTCACATTATTCCATCAGACACTGTTACTATGGGATTAAAAAAAATAGACTCATTGCGATAAGTGTCTTATAAGAAAAGATAGGAGGTTTTTGTTTCTTATGCTATGAATCAGGGCGTTGAAAGCTTATTTAGTCCTACTATGAAGGTGATTTTAACAGCTGGAAAAATGAAATGGTCGTGAAGTTGCAGACGAGGTTGTAAATCAGGGCAACTATATTAACATTTTAACCGTCTTTCAATAAAGAAATAAGCCCCTCTGGCACAATAATTGAAAACCTGAATAAGTTATTTATCTTTAATGTCAACTTTAAATACACCCAGATGAAACAATATTTTATTTATTGCTTACTCACCTTAGTATTGCCCTTTGCTGCAATAAGCCAGAATGGAACGGTACAAAATGCTGCCATACCAAAAGATGCTCCTGTAAACGTTACCATGACGGATTTTAAAAACAATGTTTTGAATAATGAAATTGTTGTTTTTAAAAGCAAATTAAATGGAAAAGAATACCAGGGCTTAACCGATGATGCAGGAAAATTTTCTATCCGCCTTCCATCAGGCGATACGTATGAAATTTTTATTTTGGGATTTAAAGATTCTGCCAGTTATAATTTTTTAGAGATACCGGGGCTTAAAGGAAATGCATACTATAAAGATCCTTTTGTTATAGATATACAGCATATGCCGGCTAAAAGCTTTGTATTGGATGATTGTAATTTTGAAACCGGTAAAGCAAACTTACAGGAAAGCTCTTATACGGTGCTGGATGAACTGGTTGCATATTTAGTAAGAAAAGATGATGAGAAAATTGAATTAGGTGGCCATACCGATAATGTAGGCACTGCGGCAAATAATTTAAAACTATCGCAGGACAGGGCCAATACAGTAAGAGCATATTTACTAACTAAAGGTATCGATCCTTCAAGAGTAACTGCAAAAGGATATGGTATGAGTAAACCTATAGCACCGAATACAACTGCAGCAGGCAAGGCGCAAAACAGAAGGACTGAAGTGAAAATTTTAGAATAATATTTACTATAAATAAAACTCGATGCCTGTACATAAGTACGGGCATTTTTTTATAACATGATTTTCTCCATTTCCTCTCCGCCAGCTGGCGGAGGAGATACAGGGGGCTAAAACCCAATACTATTTCCGCCATCTACAGGTAACACAACACCGGTAATATATTTAGATGCATCAGTTGCTAAAAACAAAGCAGCGTCTCCAATGTCAGTTGGCTGGCCCATATGCCCCATTGGCGTTCTGCCAAATACTTTTGCTTTACGTTCGGGGTCGCTGTTTAAAGCAGCATCAGTCATAGCACTATAAATAAAACCTGGCGCTATAGCATTTACACGAATACCTTTTGGAGAAAGTTCCACTGCCATTGCTCTTGTCATACCGTCTATTGCAGTTTTGCTGGCGCTGTAAGCAATTACTTTCGGTAAGCCGTATTGCGCTGCCATAGAGCTGATATTTATTATACTGCCGGCTTTTTGCAGCAACATTTGTTTTACTACTTCACGGCTGATGGCAAATACAGCAACTACATTGGTATTTATTACGGATAAAAAATCCTCATCAGTTACTTCAGTAAATTCTTTTTTCATATTGATACCGGCGTTATTTACCAAAATATCAATTTGCCCAAACTCGGTAATAATATTTTCAATTAATGCAGGTATAGCAGAAAGATCGGTAAGGTTACAACTTTTATAAAAACAGTTTTCACCTAATTGTTCTTTTGCGGTTTTTAATTTTTCTTTATCTCTTCCTACAATAATAGTAGTAATATTATTTTGTATAAATTTTTCTGCAATGGCAAATCCCAATCCGGAGCCACCCCCGGTTACTATGGCTATTTTACCCCTATCCCCTAAAGGGGTATTTTTTGAATTCATAATTTGTTTTTTATTTGTAAAAATATTTTTCCTTCAACTTTAAAATGCTAACCAAAAGCAATATCATGCAGCTATCTAAGTTCCCCTTTTGGAACATCCCGATTTTTCGGGAAGGGGACAGGGGCTGTATTTAATTCCCCGGTGCATAGGGAAATCTCAGGCTTTTATAATACTCTAATGTTCTATCAGGCTGCTCATAAACCGAAGGTATGGGCATATTGCTGAAAGTTTGAAAATAAAGTAAACAAGCATTACGCCACCATATGGCATCTTTAACCTGTATGTTTAATAATTGTTTTACCTGGTTAAAACGTTCTGCATCTATAAATTTTTCAAGCCTGTTCCAT
>JAYVJU010000318.1:0-22769 GCA_043769035.1 Ferruginibacter sp. | reverse complement strand
ATCTTTCAGAGAACAGTGCGAAGATATTGCCTGCTACTTCAGCTTAGCTGATGCAGCTGACGGTGCCCGGCAAATAGAAATGATGGCCGAAAAAAATTTACATGAATTACAGCAAATAGGTGAAAGGGCAAAACAAAGAGCTGTTGCAAACTTTACATTGCAAAAACATTTGCAGGGCCTGAGGACAATATATACTGATGCATTGGGACAGAATTTGTAACGGTCATTCACTTAACTTTGTTTTTTAATAACAACTGCTAATTTCAATATAAACTATGTGTGGCATTTCGGGATTTATAGATTTTACAAAAAAAACCGATCAGGGTATTTTGGAAAAGATGAACCGCATTATGGCGCATCGTGGGCCTGATGGAGAAGGTTATGGTATTTATAACAGCAATACTGCAACTGTTGGCCTTGGCCATCGCCGCCTGAGTATTATTGATTTAACTGAAGGCGGAAGTCAGCCCCAAACATTTGGATCTTTACATATCACCTTCAACGGAGAAGTATATAATTATGCGGAGATAAAGAAAATGCTGGAGGATAAAGGGCATGAGTTTCATAGCCATAGTGATACCGAAGTTATTTTACATGCCTATGCCGAGTGGGGCAGTAAAGCCCTGCAACAATTTATCGGCATGTTTGCTTTTGTAATTTATGATGAAGCCAAACAACAATTATTTGCATGCAGGGACAGAGCCGGTGTAAAACCATTTTTTTATTACTGGAAAGATGACCTGTTTCTTTTTGGGTCAGAATTAAAAGCGTTGATGCAGCATCCATTATTTGTTAAAGAGATTAATATGGATGCAGCCGCTGCTTATATGCAACTGGGCTATGTTCCTACACCACATTGTATTTTTAATAATGCCCATAAACTAAAGCCCGGCCATTTTTTACAAGCAGATCTAAATAGTAAAAGTATTACCACCACGCAATACTGGAATGTTTATGATGCCTATAACAAACCGGTTTTAAAAATTGATTTGCCCGAAGCAATAGCCGAAACAGAAAAATTACTGACCAGTGCATTTCAATACCGTATGGTAAGCGATGTACCAGTTGGTGTATTTTTAAGTGGCGGTTACGACAGTACCTGTGTAACTGCATTGTTGCAGGCAAACAATACCGAAAAAATAAAAACTTTTACCATTGGTGTGCCCGATGCCGGATTAAATGAAGCGCCTTATGCAAAAGAAATTGCAGCACATCTGGGTACAGATCATACAGAGTATTATTGTACAGAAAAAGAAGCGCTTGAAATTGTTCCGCAATTGCCATTTTTTTATGATGAGCCTTTTGCCGACAGCAGCGCTATACCTACATCACTGGTATGTAAAATTGCAAGAGAAAAAGTTACAGTGGCTTTATCTGCCGATGCAGGCGATGAAATATTTGCAGGCTACAACCGGTACGATTATATGGCTAAGTACGGAAAAAAATTACAGCGTATACCTGGGTTTGTCCGTAAAACCACTTCTGCATTAATGGATGTGGTGCCGGCTAACTCCATTCCTTATTTTAATAAAAAATACCTTTTTGCCAACCGGTACGAAAAGGTAAAATCATTACTAAGAAACCCATCTGAACAAAACCTGCTGATAAGTATTACCAAACAAATGGATAGCGATGAGATTGGCGTACTGTTTAAAAAGCCTATTAGCACATTAACAACAGCATTTGACAGTGAAGAGTTAAAAGGCGAAAGTTATTCCACTCTGGCTTATATGATGGCAATAGATTATCAAACCTATTTACTGGATGATATTTTGCAAAAGGTTGACAGGGCCGGCATGAGTGTAAGCCTGGAAGGAAGAGAGCCTTTTCTGGATCAGCGGGTGATTGAATGGGCTGCACAATTGCCTATGGATTACAAATACAATAATGGTAGTAAAAAATTCATACTTAAAGAAATCGTACACAAGTATATTCCAAAACAGCTGCTCGACAGGCCAAAAATGGGTTTTGGAATTCCCATTGCATCCTGGCTTCAAACAGACCTGAAACCTTTTGTAGATAATTATTTTGACGCAGCGTTTATACAGAAACAGAATATTTTTAATAATGCTGAAGTACAAAGAATAAAAGATTCTTTTTACAAAGGAAAAATAGAAAGAGCTGAAAAGATCTGGTATTTTTTAATGTTTCAAATGTGGTACGATAAGTGGATGAACAATAATTAATGTATGGCCTCTGCAGCAAAAAAAATCCTTTTTATTTCTTACGATGGTATGACTGACCCTTTGGGGCAAAGCCAGGTTATTCCTTATTTGGCAGGGTTAACAAAACATGGCTACGAATTTGTTATTTTAAGTTGCGATAAACCTGAAAAATACGAGGCCAACAAAGCTTATGTTGATAAACTGATTGACGCTTACCCCATCGACTGGATTTCTATACCTTATACCAAAAATCCTCCGGTGCTGTCATCAGTATATGATTATTACAAACTAAAATCTAAAGCAAAACAGCTACATAAAATTTACAGGTTTGATATGGTGCATACCAGGCCGGGTATTCCGCAATTGGTAGCATTATATTTAAAGAACAAATTCGGCATAAAATTCATGAATGATATACGTGGCTTTTGGGCAGATGAAAGAGTGGATGGTGGTATGTGGAATCTTAAAAATCCGTTGTACAAAATAATATATAAATTTTTCAGGGGCAGAGAAGATGAATGTGTAAGAGTGGCTGATTATAATACCTGCTTAACATATAGAGGAAAAGAAGAAATATTAAAATGGAAAAATGTACCACAACCTGTAAATGTGGATGTGGTACCCTGTAGTGTGGATATGGAGTTATTTGATCCTGCAAATATCAACAGCACACAACGGGAAGCATTTAAAAAAGAATTAGGCATACAGCACAATGATTTTATTATAAGCTACCTGGGTTCAATAGGTGGCTGGTACCTTACTAAAGAAATGCTGCAGTTCTGCAGTATTCTTGCTCAAAAAAAACCGGAAGCAAAATTTTTGTTTATCTCTAATAACAATCATGAAGATATTATTAATGCAGCTGCGGTTTATAAAATACCACCCGAAAAAATAATAGTGAAATTTGGCAAGCGTCATGAAGTGCCGGCGTTACTTTCTTTAAGTACCTATTCTTTGTTTTTTATTAAAGCCTGTTATTCCAAGCTATCATCTTCACCAACAAAGCATGGCGAAATAATGGCCATGGGCATACCGGTTATTGCAAACAGCGGTGTAGGCGATGTAAAAGAAATTATTGAAAAATATAAAGCCGGATTTGTACTGGATGAATTTACCGAAAATGAAATGAATAAAATTGCTGATGCAGTTTGTGACAGCAATACATCTTTTGATAAAAAAGCCATCAGGGATGGGGCTAAAGATTTTTACGATCTGGAAATAACGCTGGCAACATATAATGCGGTATATAAAAAAGTTTTAGGTTAATTTTAAGTGATGAAACAAAAGTATTTAATTATTGGCGCAGGTTTTTCAGGAGCGGTATTAGCTAATCAATTAAGCCAAAACATTGATTGTGCTATTGAGATATGGGATGAGAGAGACCATGTGGGAGGAAACTGTCATACACAAAGAGATGCCGAAACTGGTGTAATGGTACATCAATATGGCCCACATATATTTAATACCGATAAAAAAGAAATATGGGATTTTGTAAACAGCTTTACTGAGTTTAAACCTTTTATAAACCGGGTTAAAGCAAATTATAAGGATAAAATATATTCCCTGCCCATTAACCTGCATACCATCAACCAGTTTTTTGATAAATCTTTTGGCCCCGATGAAGCAAAAGAATTTATAACATCGCAGGCAGATAAAACCATTGCCGAACCAAAGTCTTTCGAGGAGCAGGCATTAAAATTTATTGGTAAAGATTTATATAAAGCATTTTTTTACGGCTACACAAAAAAACAATGGGGTTGCGAACCTTCGGCATTACCGGCATCAATTTTAAAAAGGCTGCCGGTAAGATTTAATTACGATGATAATTATTACAATAATATCTATCAGGGTATTCCTGTTAATGGTTATACAGAGCTTATTGATAAACTTATTGCAAATGAAAAAATCAGTGTAACGCTCAATAAAAAATTTCATTTTACAGCAGATTTGTTTGCAGCTTACGATCATATATTTTATACCGGCCCTATCGATGCTTTATTTAATTATCAATTTGGCAGGCTGGGTTACCGTACAGTAACTTTTGAAAAGCATATTGCAACAGGCGATCATCAGGGCAATGCGGTAATAAATTATTGCGACGAAAATATTCCTCATACCAGGGTGCATGAGCACAAACATTTTGCTCCCTGGGAACAACATGATAAAACTGTTTATTTTAAAGAGTTTAGCAAAGAAACCGCTGCAGAAGATATTCCGTATTACCCTAAACGTTTAGAAACTGACAAACTTCTTTTGCTCCAATACAGGCAGCAGGCCGAACAGCTGCAAAAAATCTCTTTTTTAGGCCGCCTGGCCACTTACCGCTATATGGATATGCATCATGTAATTGGCGAAGCATTAGATTTTGCTGGTCTTTTTACCAAAGCATTGACAAGCAATCAAAAACCGCCTGTTTTTCCTAATACAGAAAGCCTGTAATTATTTTTGCTTTATGCAATAAGCGGATTCCCATTCCGTTATAGTAATAGTCCAGATCTATTTAAACCCAAATTTCCCAACCTATGGAAAAGGTAATAGCCGTGATTGTTACATACAATCGTAAGGCGCTTCTATCTAACTGCATTAATGCTTTACGCAGCCAAACCAGGCAAGTTGACTCCATTTTAGTTGTTAATAACGGAAGTACTGATGGTACAGAAGATTGGTTACGCACCCAGCCCGATATTGAATTTATTACACAGGCAAACGTAGGCGGAGCCGGTGGATTTAATACCGCCATTCAGCAGGGATATAAAAAAGGATATACCTGGATATGGTGTATGGATGATGACGGGCAACCTAAAGCAGATGCTTTGGAAAATTTATTAGCTGCCGAAAGTCATGAATTAACCTTATTAAACTGTGCAGTAATTAATATAGAAGATAAAAAATCTTTTGTTTGGAAAACAGGAGGGTATAAAACTTTAGATGAAGTGGATACCAATCTCATTAAAGGGGTAGGGCACCCGTTTAATGGCACATTAATTAACCGGAGAATTATTGAAAGAGTGGGAGTGCCTAAATCGGAATTTTTTTTATGGGGCGACGAAACAGAATATTATTACAGGATTACCAGAACCAACCATATACCTGTTTGTACAGTAGCCAACAGCATTCATTACCATCCTGCAACAGCATTCTCATTAAAGCAAAACTGGGATCATACTAATTCCTGGAAGCTGTATTATTATATACGCAACCGTTTTCACATTCAAAAAGCAAAATTCAGTAATAAAGCAGTAGCCCTTGTAAGTTACGGCTGTTTTCTTATGGCTTTTGCAGGCGTTACTTTATTGTATCAAAAAACCAATAAATTAAAAAAGCTGAGTTTTATTCTGTGGCCGGTAGCAGATGCATTTAAAAACAATTTTAGTGCAACACCGGCTTTAATACTGGAAAAACTTAAATACCGGGCCGAACATAATTTTAATTACGGTTTTATACACACCATTAAAAACATCTGGGCATTATTATTTGCACCATCATCGCTGGTGAAAAAAATGCAGGCCTGATAAAATATTAACCCCCGAAAACTACACTTTAGCCTGCTTACTTTTAAGCAGGTTTTCTTTTTTTATGTTGTATGCATTTTGAATAAGGAAAATTGCAATTACATAAAAAGGCATACAGGGAATTTTATACCTTACCAGCGTACCGAAATTTGGTGTGGTTGCGCCAACAAATAATGCAAATAAAACAGAAAACAAAAAACAAAATAATACAGCAGGGTCTTTAATGATGGTACGGAAAAAGAATTTAATACCTACTCTAAAAAGAGTGGAAAAAGTAATTATTAAAACTGCCAGGCTTTCAAACGCAGAAAGCAGTTGCGATGCATTCTTTACTTCCCATATAAATGGACGGAATAATGTAGCGACAATTGCAGCCGGAGCCATTTTTATTAAACTCCCTGCGGAACCGTCAAATTCTATACCTAACGAAAATTGAGAATTATTGCCTGAGTGAACTGAACTATACGAGTCCTGTAGCTTGGTCATACTGTTACTTAAGTTTGTTACTGCATATTTATCCAGCTCCTTTTCCATTTTTTTTGAAATAATAAAAAAACCAAAGACGCTGAACGCTAATAAAACCGGGACTAATACTATTCTTAAAAATTTATTATTTACCAGCGAAACATTCTTTAAAATAATAAACAAAGAAAACACCGGTACAAAAGAAACAAGGATATATAATTTTAGTATGGCTAAAAAATATCCTGCAATAAACAGTATTAAGCTATTTGTAAACAGGTTTCTTTTCTTAACTAATAATTCATATAAAGCATAGGTAAGCCACCCTAAAGCTCCGGTACATAGCGGGTCTTTTAATACACCGGCACTCCAAAAAACAAAGTTTGGCAATATTAAAACAGCTAATGCAATTTTTTTATGCAAATGAGGGTATTGCTCGTAAAAAAACCTGAATAAATGCCATACGCCTGTAAAAGACACCATTGAAAAAAACAGGTTATTAAGTATGTAGCGGTTTAAAGTAAAAAAAGAAAATATCGCAGTTAAACGGGCTACCATATAGTTATTTTCTGCATTAAAGTAACCTAAGTTTAAAGTGTTTTTTAGTAATGACTGGTCAAAATCTTTACCCGATTCGTACAGAAACCTGAAGTACTTGGGGTCTTTTAATATCAGGTCTCTTATGTTGGTGCCTTCAGTATGGTATAAAAGCCAGGAGTCACCTTTGGAAATATATAAATTGAAAATGGTAAACGCAAAAGCAGCAAATACTTTAATCCAGAACCCGAAGAGATGGTATTTTTTTAAAACAGGGTCGGTAAACTGCTTCCTGTACAGCGAAAAAATAAAATAGAATATAAAGATATAGACAGGAAATAAAATTATATCAATAAATCCCATGGAGTAGTATTAGCTTGTAAATTTAATTCCCGGCATGTAACTGTTATATCAAAATTATTCTAAATTTAGTAATTGCTGATATTTATTAGTTCCTTTTTTATAATAACGTTTAATTTCGTTTTTTCTGCGGCCAGGCTAATAAAAAAATATGAACAAAAAATTGATAAGGATTACCACGGTTCCTATGGCGCTTCGCTATTTATTACCGGGGCAAATGCAGTTTATGAAGCAGAATGGCTTTGAGGTGATTATGATAAGCGCAGATGGTGCAGAGTTGCAGGATGTAATACAAAATGAACAGTGCAGGCATATTGTTGTGCCAATGACGAGGAAGATTACTCCGTTACAGGATTTCAAATGTCTTATCAGCTTAATTAAAATTTTTAAACAGGAAAAACCTGATATTGTACATACACATACACCCAAAGCCGGTTTATTGGGTATGTGGGCAGCAAAACTATCCGGGGTAAAAATAAGGATACACACTGTGGCGGGTATGCCATTAATGGTAGAAAAAGGATTTAAACTACACCTGCTTACTTTTATTGAAAAACTAACTTATAAAGCTGCAAATCAGGTATGGCCAAACAGTGGCTCTTTATACAATTATATTGTTGAGCATAAATTTACAACTGTAAAAAAATTAAAGATCATTGGTAAAGGATCTACCAACGGTATTAATACCAGCAGGTTTAATAAAAATGTGCTTGATGAAAAGATAATACAGCAGGTAAAAGCCAGCATTAATTTTTCTTCAGAAGCTGTTTACTTATTGTGTATTGGCAGGCTGGTTGCAGATAAAGGTATTGTTGAACTGGTGAATGTGTTTTCTTTACTTCAAAAAAAATATGGCAACCTTAAACTGGTTTTAACCGGCGATTTTGAAAATGAGCTTGACCCTTTGCCGGCAGCTACACTGCAGCAAATACAAACTGATTCAAACATTATTCATATTAAATGGACCCAGCAGGTAGAATACTATATGCATATTGCCAGCTATTTTGTATTTCCGTCGCACAGGGAGGGCTTTCCTAATGTATTGTTACAGGCAGGCGCAATGCAGCTGCCCATTATCTGCAGCCGTATTACAGGTAATATAGATATTGTTACACCGCAGCAAACCGGTTTAATTTTTGAAAAGGCTAATGAACAGCAGATGGAAATGCAGATTGAATATGCCATTAACAATCCGCAGCAAATGCAGCAGATGGCCACAGCCTTACAGGAAATTATCAAAAAAGATTACCAGCGTGAAAATATCTGGCAACTCATTCTTAAAGAATACCAACTACTTTAAAGTAAATGCAGGTTAATGGCTTAAAACCCTTTTTATGTATCCTTAAAAGCATATATCTTATCTTTGCCCACTTAAATTATGAGTAATCAATTGCAGCAAATACAGGAAGTTCAGGAAATACCATCGGGATTATTGCAACTTATAAAACAGGCAATATTAATCAGGAAAACAGAAGAAAAACTGCTGGAACTTTTTTCGCTGGGTAAATTAAATGGCACAGTACATACCTGTGTTGGGCAGGAGTTATCTGCCGTTGCAGTTTTAAACAACCTGCTGCAGGATGATTTTGTTGTTTCCAATCACAGGGGCCATGGGCACTACATTGCCAGAACAGGCGATGTAAAAGGGATGATAGCGGAAATATTAGGTAAAAAAAGTGGTTCGGTGGGTGGTGTTGGCGGAAGTCAGCATCTTGCTAATCATAAATATTTATCTAATGGCATACAGGGCGGGATGACGCCAATAATCAGTGGTATTGCACTGGCTAACAAACTTAGAAATACCAATAATATATCTATTGCATTTACCGGCGATGGTACTTTTGGCGAAGGCATTCTTTATGAATCATTAAACATTGCAGCCGTATGGGAGCTGCCGGTTTTGTTTGTGCTTGAAAATAATGGTTACGCACAATCTACCAGCATGAAGCAGACTTTTATAGGCTCGGTACAGCAAAGGGTAGAAGGTTTTGGCTTAAAGTATTTTCAAACATCAACTGAAGAACCAGAATCACTTTTAGAAGTTTGTGCCAAAGCAAAAGATTATGTAAGAAACAATTCAAAACCCTGTTTGCTGGAAATACAAACCCAACGCCTTAACTCACATTCAAAGAGCGATGATAACCGCAGGGTGGATGAAGTGATGCAGGCGCATCAGAAAGATTACCTTAATATTTTCAGGGAAAAGTATGCTGACATATACCAGCAAATGGAAGCGGCAGCTGTAACTCAAATAAATGAATGCCTTGCCGGGGCAGAAGCTACCGAAACACTTACCCACTATCAAAATACAGCACTGCCGGCTTTACAAAAAAAAGTTACGTATAAAAAAGTTACAGTACAGTCAGATAAAAGGTTCAATGTGTTATTGTATGAAACCTTTAAAAAACATTTCAGCAATGATGCTTTTATAATGATCGGGGAAGATATTCAAAGCCTTTCTCCATTTACTGAAAAGCCTTATGGTGGTGCATTTAAAGTAACTGGTAACCTCAGCGATCTTTTTCCCGGCAGAGTAAGAAATACACCAATAAGCGAAGCCGCAATTATTGGAATAGGAACAGGGCTTGCGGTTGAAGGTTTCAGGCCAATTGTAGAAATAATGTTTGGCGATTTTCTTACGCTTGGATTAGACCAGTTGCTGCAGCATGCCAGTAAGTTTAAAAAAATGTTCAATGGCAGAGTAAATGTTCCGCTGGTGGTTCGTACACCAATGGGTGGTAAAAGAGGCTATGGTCCAACACACAGCCAATCAATAGAAAAATTCTTTTTAGGCATTCCTGATCTTACTGTTGTAGCGCTTAATCACCGGCTTCACCCCGAAATAACCTACGACGCCATTTTTGAAACCTGTAACGATCCTGTGCTGGTAATAGAAAATAAAATTTTGTACACCAGGAAACTAAATGAAAATCCTATCGACGGATTTTTAATTGAACAGTCGGTTGATATTTTTCCTGTAGTAAAAATAAGTCCGCAGGATGTTGATGCGGCTATAACTGTTGTTTGTTATGGCGGCATGCTGGAAGATGTGGAAAAAGCGGCTCAACTGGCTTTTGATGAAGCAGACATTCTTTGCGAAATTATTTGCCCCACCTGTTTACATCCGCTGGATATTTCACCAGTTGCAGAATCAGTAAGTAAAACGGGCAGGCTTTTAATGGTGGAAGAAGGCCCGGGGTTTGCGGCACTGGGTGCTGAAATTATTGCAAGCCTTGCAGAACATGCCATACCACTTAAAAAAACAATACGGATGAGTAACAATACAGTTATCCCTTGTTCTTTTACAGCCGAAAATAATCTTTTACCCAACCCCCAAACTATTTTGCAAAAAATTAAAGAGCTTAAAAATGGATAATTCCCTCATTGAAATACTTACACCAAAAGAAACCGTAAGTGATGACAGCTATAAAATAAGTTCTATCATTTATAAAAATGGCGAAGCGGTAAAAAAAGGGCAGCTCATTGGCAGCTTTGAAACATCCAAAGCAGATATTGATGTAGAAGCACCTGAAGAAGGATTTGTTTTTTACCCGGATATTAAAACAGGCGGAACCATTAAAGTAGGAGAAGTTTTTGCGGTAATAAGCAATGTAAATGAATACCCCGAACAATATTTTATTGATGCTGCTCAAAAGCAACAGCTTGCTCAGCAGGAAAATAAAACTTCTGTTGCCGATACTAAAGGGATACGTATCTCTAAATCGGCAATGGAATTGATTGAAAAAAACAATATTGATATTGCTGTATTTGCAGGCAAAAAATTGGTAACCAGAGAAGATGTGGAGGCTGCGTTGGTAAAAAAATCTCCTGGTGATGCAAAAGCAGATTTTTCTTCGGGCAGGCCAAAACTGCTAATTGTTGGAGCAGGGGGCCATGCAAAAATTTGCATTGATATTATCCGGCAAAATAATTTATATGATATTGTTGGCCTTACCTCAAATAATGCCGAAAAAAAAGATGTAATGGGTGTGCCGGTATTAGGTACAGATGATGAGGTGCTGGAAAAATATTTTGCACAAGGAGTACGATTTGCTGTGATAGGGATTGGCTCTTTAAAAAGACTCACTAAAAGAACAGAAATATTCAACCAGTTAAAAAAGATCGGTTTCCATATTCCCACTATTATACATCCCCGGGCAATTTGTGAGCCATCTGCTTCCATTGCAGAAGGTTGCCAGGTAATGGCCGGGGCAATCATTGGCAGCGATGTGAGGATAAACCCCAATTGCATCATTAATTCCGGCAGTGTTATAAGCCACGATTGCTACCTGGAAGAGAACATTCACCTCACCCCGGGTTCTATACTTGCAGGCAATGTTTATGTGGGTAAAGATTCTATAATTGGTATGGGAGCAGCGGTTTATCTCGGCGTAATTATTGGCTCCGGCGTTATAGTATCCAACCACTCTAATGTGTTGAAAGACATACCCGATAATACCATAGTGGCCGGTAACCCGGCACAGGCAGTTTAATTGTTTATAATTCCTTTCTGTTATCACAATAATTGGATTTTACCAACGTTATCAATACGTTATATTGGAGTAAATAAAGTCTGCAAACTATTTATCCAATTACAGCCTAAAATCCAATTCTATGATTCTCATCGGTTACTCTGGTCATTCGTACGTTATAAATGGAATACTTCATGCGCTTGGTGTAAAAACCACCGGCTATTGCGATAACGAAGAAAAAACCTTTAACCCCTTTTCATTAAAATATTTTGGAAAAGAAATGTCGGAAAGCGGCATTAAAGCACTTACCCAGGATGATTTTTTTATTGCTACAGGCAATAACACCATCCGCCGTAATATTTTTGATAACCTTGCACTAAGGGGGCTTTTGCCCGTAAATGCAGTTCACCCTACAGCTACTATTGACCATACAGTACAAATAGAAACCCACGGGGTAATGATTGCTGCAAACGTAACTATTAATGCCTTTGCAAAAATTGGTACAGGTGTTATCTGCAACACCTTTAGTATAATTGAACACGAATGTGCAGTAGGAGATTTTGCACATATCGGGCCGGGTGCAGTATTATGTGGTAATGTAAAAGTGGGTGAAAATTCTTTTATTGGAGCCAGGTCTGTAGTACGTGAAGGAATAACTATTGGTAAAAATTCAATTATAGGTGCCGGTTCAGTTGTTGTAAAAGATGTACCGGATAATGTAAAAGTTGTTGGCAACCCTGCCAGGGTAATGATAAAAAAATAAATTCCCCTCTCTATTTTATTGCATAATATCTCACAGTTAAGGCTGTTCTTCTTACCTTTGCCACGCAAAAAAATCATTACTTATGAAAGTATTAGTTACCGGCGGAGCTGGGTATATTGGCTCCGTTTTAGTACGCCAATTATTAAATAAAGGATATCATGTAAGAGCCTTTGACAATTTAAATTTTGGAGGCGATGCATTGTACGATGTAATGCTGAACCCCGATTTTGAATTTTTAAAAGGCGACGTTAGAAATACTGCAGATGTTGAAAAAGCAATTGCCGGTATAGATGCAATTGCACATCTTGCAGCAATTGTTGGAGATCCTGCCTGTAAAAAATTTAGTGATGATGCAAGAACTACAAACTGGGATGGCAGTGTGGCATTATTTGAAGCAGCAGAAAAAGCAGGTGTAAAACGTTTTGTATTTGCCAGTACCTGCAGTAATTATGGTAAAATGTCCGATCCGGATTCTTTTGTTACCGAAACATCGGAATTAAACCCGGTAAGTTTATATGCCGAGTTAAAAGTAAAATTTGAAAACTATATCATGCACGACAGAAAGGATACCAAAATGTGCAGCACTGCATTACGTTTTAGTACGGTGTATGGTTTTTCTCCACGTATACGTTTTGATTTAACAGTAAATGAATTTACCCGTAATGCTGCTGTTAAAGGCGAGCAGGAAATTTGGGGTGCCCAATTCTGGAGGCCTTACTGCCATGTAGATGATTTGGCCAGAGCAGTGGTACTGGTAATTGAAAGTGATGAAACAAAGGTAAAATCAAATGTGTTTAATGTAGGTACTACCGAAGAGAATTATAACAAAGGGATGATCATTGAGGAAGTTTGTAAAGTAGTACCCGATGTAAAAGTGAATTATGTAGAGATGAATGAAGACCCACGTGACTACAGGGTAAATTTTGATAAAATTAAAAATGAACTGGGCTTTACCATTACCAAAACTGTTCCCGATGGAGTAAAGGAAATTTACACTTTAATGAAGACGGGGATCATCGACGATGCTTACGGGCCAAAATTCAGAAATATCTAAATGAGGTTGATACTTCTTTTAAATTGCTCCAATCTTCAGGCTGGAGCAATTTTTTCAATACCTTCGCCGGTGAAAATCAGCCTTAGCGATTGTGTTGATATAACCTGGTAAAATGTAATAAATGTGCAGGTTATATTTATTTAAGGCCAAAGCAATAACTATATTTCATTTTATACTATGTCTTTACGAACAACAATTAAAAACATTTCCCTTACAGTACCCCGTTTTTTAGGGCAGAGTACCGCCTCTTTTTTAATTAAAACAGGGTATTTAATAAGGGGGTCAAAAATGTATAAATCTCCCGAAGGAAAAAAAATGGAAGGGGGCTATTATAACCGGTACAAACTTTACGATTATATAGCGGCCCAGGAAAATCTACAGCATGCCGATATTTTATTTTTAGAATTTGGTGTATTTCAGGGCGATAGTATTCTTCATTGGTTAAAACTCAATCACAATCCTCAATCGGCTTTTTGGGGCTTTGATACTTTTGTAGGATTGCCCGAAGATTGGGGGAATGATAAAAAAGGCTGTTATACCAATCATGGCGAGCTGCCTTATACCGAAGATAAAAGATGTGGATTTAAAAAAGGTTTATTTTCTGAAACCCTGCCGTATTTTGATATTAAACCTTATGTCGGCAAGAGAAAAATCATTCACCTGGATGCAGATCTGTACAGCTCTACATTGTTTGTTTTATCCGAATTGCGGTACGAAATAAAAAAAGGAGATTTAATAATACTCGATGATTATTTCAGCCCTGCAAAAATGGATCATGAATATAAAGCGCTGGAAGATTTTGTAAAGGCTTACCCTACAAAGTTTGAAACAATTGCAAAAACAAATTCCCAGATTGTTTTAAAAGTTCTTTAACCCATACAAATTATGCTTTTACTTTCTGGCCCAAATATGGGCGGCAACGAATTGAAATACGTAACTGAATGTATTACCACAGGTTGGGTAAGCAGTGTTGGTGCATATGTAGATCAGTTTGAAAAAATGAGTGCCGAATTTGCAGGCACAAAATATGCCGTAGCAACCAGCAGTGGCACAACAGCCCTGCACATTTGCCTGGTGCTGATGGAGGTAAAACAAAATGATCTGATCATTACTCCCAATATTACTTTTATTGCCACATTAAATTCAATAAAATATACAGGTGCTGATCCTGTCTTAATTGATACAGATGAAAAGACCTGGCAAATGGATCTGAATTTACTGGAAGATTTTTTAACGAATGAAACAGAGCAGAGAAATAATGTTTGCTATCATAAAAAATCCGGCAGGCGTATTCCAATACTAATGCCCGTGCATGTGCTGGGTAATATGTGCGATATGGACAGGTTGCTGGTATTGGCAGCACAGCATAATTTAATTGTAATTGAAGATAGTACCGAGGCATTGGGCAGTTACTACAAAGGCAAACATGCCGGCAGTTTTGGCTTAATGGGCACATTCAGTTACAACGGAAATAAAATTATTACCACAGGCGGTGGCGGCATGATTGTTACCAATGATGAAGCACTTGCAAAAAAAGCAAAGCATTTAACCACGCAGGCTAAAAGTGATCCGTTTGAATATATACACGATGAAATTGGATATAATTACCGCCTGGTAAACGTGGCAGCTGCAATGGGTGTTGCACAAATGGAACAGCTGCCCGGCTTTATAAAACGTAAGTACGAGATCATTGATTTTTATAAAAAAGAACTGCGGGGTGTTGGGGATATAAGTTTTCAGCAGGTGAGTGAAGATGTAAAGCCTAACTGGTGGATGCCGACCATAATGACCACAAAACAAAAAGCAGTATTAAAAGTTTTGAATGATAATAAGATGCAGAGCCGCCCGTTTTGGGTGCCGATGAACCAGTTGCGGATGTTTAAAGACAACCTGTATTATAATAAAACTGACAGATCGGATTTTGTTTACCAGCATTGCTTAAGCATTCCATGTTCTACATATATAACCAATGAACAATTAAAAGCAGTGAGCGATAAAATAAAAGAATGTTTTTAAATGTTGACCGAACAGGTTTCTGAATAACCAACGACCAAATTTTTTCATGTACAGCATAGCCAAACGCATTATAGATATCATCATTGCAACAATTGCATTGATATTGCTTTCTCCAATCCTTATCCCCTCAATAATAATTTTATTATTTACAGGCGAAAAGGAAGTTTTTTATTTCCAAAAAAGAGTGGGGTATAAAAACAAACTGTTCGATATATGGAAGTTTGCCACAATGTTAAAGAACAGCCCCAATATCGGTACCGGTGAAATAACCTTACGTAACGATCCCCGGGTAACCGGTTTTGGAAAATTTCTCCGCATCACAAAAATTAATGAGCTGCCACAAATAATCAATGTGTTTAAAGGAGATATGAGTATTGTTGGGCCAAGGCCATTGATGGAAGTAAGTGTTCAGTTATATCCCCAGGAAATCCGTGACAAAATTTATAATTGCAAACCCGGAATGACGGGTATCGGGTCACTTATTTTCAGGGATGAAGAAAAAATAGTTTCCGATGCTGCTGATCCCAAAGCAATGTATGCCACCATTTACCCATTTAAAGGAGCGCTGGAAATGTGGTACCAGCAACATGCATCCCTTTATACAGATTTTATGATCATCTTCCTTACTGCATGGTCAATTTTCTTCCCTAAAAACCAGTTGGTAAATAAAATATTTAAAGACCTGCCCAAAAGAGATTTTTAATCCTGTTAATCTTTTTCTCCTGTTTTTTAAACAAAATGATAGTATTATTGTAATAACAATGTACCAATTAAATTTCTATGCACTCCTTTACTATTAAAGACCTGGAGAATCTTTCCGGAATTAAAGCGCACACCATACGTATATGGGAGCAACGCTATTCCTTCATAAAGCCTGAACGTACCGGCACCAATATCCGTTATTACAGTAATGATGAGTTAAAGAAAATACTGAATGTAGCGCTGCTCAATAAGTACGGTTACAAAATATCTCACATTGATAAAATGAATGATGGTGAGATGAAGGAAAAAATTCTTTCACTAAACCAGATGGAAGCACAACAGGAGCGGATGGTAAACGACCTTATTCAGTGTATGGTTGATATTGATATAGAAAAGCTGGAAATGATTTTAGACAAGTTTATTGGTGCAAGGGGTATTGAAAGAACCATTACACAAATTATATTTCCATTCCTCGAAAAAATAGGGATTCTCTGGCTTACCAATCATATAAACCCAGCACAGGAGCATCTTGTTACCAATATAATCAGGCAGAAATTAATTGTAGGCATAGACAGCATTGTAACATCTTTAAAAGTAAATAAAACAGTACTGTTATTTTTGCCGGAAGGGGAATATCATGAACTGGGCCTGCTTTTTATGAATTATCTTTTAAAAAGCCGTGGTGTAGCAACTGTGTACCTGGGGTCAAGTGTACCACTTAAAGATGTGGCGTATATAGTAAAATTAAAAAAACCTGATTACCTGTACTCTCACCTTACAACAGTTGGGCAAAGCTTTAACTTTGATAGATTCATTTCCAACGTTACTCAAAATTTTTCTGATATACCGGTAATAATCTCCGGGCAGCTAACCTGCACATACCAAAAGAAAATACATGCACCCCTTAATTTTAAAAGATCTTTCCCCGAAGTGATGGCCTTTGTTTCCGATTTATCTAACGGAAATAAATAAAGCGTTGAAATACAATGTGTTTAATAAATATTTAAAATAGTTAAACAAAAATTTGGCTGATTTCAAATTTATTGTTTAACTTTACAACCTAATAATTAAACAAAATGTCTTCCATCGAATTTAACCAGGCAGTTGTTAATAATTCAGCTTACTTAAAACCATTTGCATTTACCTTAACAAGGGATAATGAAACGGCTAAAGATCTGTTGCAGGAAACTATGTTAAGAGCACTGGCGAACAGAGAAAAGTATAATGCGGGTACAAACATTAAAGCATGGTTGTACACTATTATGCGTAATATTTTTATTAATGATTATCGACGCAAGGCAAAACAAAACACCATACTTGATAACAGTGGTAATGATTTTTTATTAGATAGTAATCAGCTGGCGGTTGCCAATACTGCAGAAAGTAATTTAAAGATGAAAGAGATTCAGCAGGCGGTATACCATTTGCCGGATATTTTCCGCAATCCCTTTATGCTATATTTTGAAGGGTATAAATACAATGAAATAGCAATATTGCTAAAAGAACCATTAGGCACTATAAAGAGCAGGATTCATTTTGCCCGGAAATTATTAAAAGAACAATTGACCAGGTTTTAATTGTTACAGCTTTTTTATCCCGTTTTAACTTTCAATATTCCTAAATTTAGTTCTTGAAAAAAGCAGTAATCATAGGTAGTGGATTTGCAGGTTTATCGGCAGCTTCGTTTTTAGCAAAAGCAGGTTACGATGTTACTGTGTTGGAAAAACAGCATGCACCGGGTGGCAGGGCCCGGCAAGTAAAAGAACAGGGATTTACATTTGACATGGGGCCAAGCTGGTACTGGATGCCGGAAGTATTTGAACGGTTTTTTAATTGCTTTGGGAAAACAACAACCGATTATTATGGTTTAAAAAGACTTGACCCTTCTTACAGAATTTACTGGTCGGATGATACGATGGATGTACCGGCAAACTACGAGGCACTAAAAAAGTTATTTGAAGATATTGAACCAGGCAGTGCGGCACAGTTGGATAAATTTATCGCTGAAGCCGCCTATAAATACAATGTTGGGATTAATAAACTGGTACATAAACCAGGACAATCTTTTACAGAGTTTTTAGACTGGGATGTAATAAAAGGGGTTTTTAAATTAGATGTATTTACCAATATGAAAAAGCACGTGGGTAAATATTTCAAGCATCCCAAGTTAAAGGAGATGATGGAGTTTCCGGTGTTGTTTTTGGGGGCATTGCCACGAAATACACCGGCTTTATATAGTCTGATGAATTATGCAGATATAAAATTAGGCACCTGGTATCCTCAGGGCGGCATGTATAAAATTGTAGAAGGCATGTACAGCCTTGCGGAAGAATTGGGGGTGAAATTTTATTTTGATTGTAATGTAACAGGAATAAAAGTTGAAGCAGGTATAGCAAAGAGTGTTACGGCTGAAATAACTGTCAACCATCAACTATCAACTATCAACTACTTTGCAGATGTAGTTGTAGGAGCAGCAGATTATAATTTTATTGAAACAAAACTACTGCCGGAAAATTGTAGAACTTATACTGAGGACTATTGGAACAAAAGAGTGATGGCACCAAGTTGTTTATTATATTACGTAGGATTAAATAAAAAACTGAAAAATGTATTACATCATTCACTTTTTTTTGACACCGATTTTGAAGTGCATGGGAATGAAATTTATACGCAACCACAATGGCCCGGTAATCCGCTGTTTTATGTAAGTACAACTTCGGTATCGGATAATGAGGCAGCACCAGCAGGTTGCGAAAATTTATTCTTTCTTATACCTGTTGCTGCAGGCTTACAAGGCGATACGGAAGAATTAAGAGACAGCTACTTTGAGCGTATTATTAAAAGATTTGAGAAAAGAACAGCACAATCAATAAAAGAAAATATCATTTATAAAAAATCTTATTCGGTAAGCAATTTCGTAAATGACTATAATTCTTTTAAAGGAAATGCTTACGGCCTGGCAAATACTTTAATGCAGACAGCGGTGTTAAAACCATCCTGTAAAAGCAAAAAAGTAAAAAATCTTTTTTATACAGGGCAACTAACAGTGCCCGGGCCCGGTGTTCCGCCGAGTTTGATAAGTGGGGAAGTGGTGGCAAAAGAAATAGTAAAGCAATTTTCGTAATTGTTTAAAAGAATTTAAAACGTAATAAATTTTTTCACATCAGTATATGATGCATCTTTTTCATACTACCAGCCAGTTGTGCAGTAAAATAACAACTGAAATATACAGTACATCATTCAGTAGTGCTATTAAACTGCTGCATAAAGACCTGCGTACGCCAATCTATAATATTTACGGGTTTGTACGATTTGCTGATGAGATCGTAGATACTTTTCATGGTTTTGATAAACAACAACTGCTGAAAGAATTTAAAACAGAAACCTATACCGCTATTGACAGGGGTATAAGTTTAAATCCTGTATTACATAGTTTTCAAATGGCAGTTAACAAATATAAAATTGACAAAGCTCTGGTTGATGCTTTTTTCAAAAGTATGGAGTGGGATTTAAGTAAAGCTAAATATGATGCAGCAGGTTATGCCGCTTATATTTATGGCAGTGCCGAAGTGGTGGGTTTAATGTGCCTGTATGTTTTTTGCGAAGGTGATAAGGCAATGTATGAGCAATTAAAACCTGCTGCTCAATCTTTAGGGGCTGCTTTTCAAAAAGTAAATTTTTTACGGGATATAAAAGCAGATTACCAGCAACTGAACCGCACCTATTTCCCTAATGCCGATTTTAAGAATTTTACAACAGCAATGAAAGAGCAGATTGAGAATGATATTGCTGCAGATTTTGCAAAAGCATATGAAGGTATACTACAGCTACCCGTTAAAGCAAGGTTTGGTGTTTATGTGGCATATAAATATTATTTATCCCTGTTTAAAAAAATAAAAAAGGTACAGCCGGCAAAAATTATGGAGCAGCGCATCCGTATTCCAGATTACTCCAAAGCACTTATTGTAGTTAAAGCCGGATTAAGAACACAATTCAATCTTTTATAACTTCGCCCTGTATTAACTCAATCATTTTGGATAAATTAATTTTAGTTGACGAAAACGATATGCCAATTGGTACTATCGAAAAAATGGAGGCTCACCAAAAAGCCTTATTGCACAGGGCATTCAGTGTTTTTATTTTCAATACTAAAGGGGAAATGTTATTACAGCAAAGGGCTTTAGATAAATACCACAGCGGTGGTTTATGGACAAACGCCTGCTGCAGCCATCCTTATGATGGACAGCAAACACAGGCGGCAGCACAGAAAAGATTGCAGGAAGAGATGGGTTTTACCACAACGCTTACAAAAGCATTTGATTTTATTTATAAGGCACCTTTTGATAATGGATTAACTGAGCATGAATTCGATCACGTGTTTACAGGAACATATGAAGGTGCAATTATTCCGGAGAAATCAGAAGTGGAAGATTTTTGCTTTATGAGTATGGAGGATATAAAAGAATCTGTGCAGTCGCATCCTCAAAAATATACCGTGTGGTTTAAAATTGCTTTTCCAAAAATGGAAAGCTATCTTGCAGCTGTTTCAGTTAACAGATAAGTTTCATGAGCGGTTTAAAAGTTATAGTTATTGGAAGTGGTGTGGCAGGTATGGCTACTGCCATTCGCTTATCTGTACAGGGCTTTGATGTGGTAGTCTATGAAAAAAATGATTATCCCGGCGGTAAATTAAGCGCTTTTGAAAAAGACGGTTTTAAATTTGATGCCGGCCCGTCTTTATTTACCCAACCCAAAAATATTGAAGAATTATTTGAACTGTCAGGAGAACCGCTTGAAGCATATTTCCGTTATCAGCCTGTAGATATTGCCTGCAAATATTTTTATGAAAATGGAAAGGTAGTTGAAGCAGCTGCAGATCCGGAGCTTTTTGCAGAAACATTGCACACCACACTGGGCGAATCAGCCGGGGCAGTTACCAATTATTTAAAGGAATCGGCAAAAGTTTATGATAATATTGGTACTATATTTTTAAATCATTCTTTACACAAAAGAAAAACCTGGTTTAATAAAAGAATTTTTAAAGCAATTGCTGCAACAAAATACCGATACCTTTTTAAAACGTTACACGGGCATAATGCCGCAAAATTTAAATCTGCCGAAGCGGTGCAATTATTTAACCGCTACGCAACTTATAATGGCAGTAGTCCTTACAAAGCACCTGGCATGCTGAGTTTAATTCCACACCTGGAATATAATGAAGGTATTTTTTATCCACAAGGTGGTATGCACAGTATTACCACGGCTTTGTACCAGTTGGCTTTAAAAAAAGGGGTGCAGTTTTATTTTAATGCCCCGGTACAAAAAATTATTAATAACGAAGGAAAGGTGAGGGGTGTTGTAGTAAACGATGAAAACGTATCGGCAGATATTGTAGTAAGTAATATGGATGTATTCTTTACTTACAACCAGCTGCTGAATAATGCTGATAAAGCAAAAAAAATATTAAAACAGGAACGGAGCAGTAGTGCATTGGTTTTTTATTGGGGCATTAAAAAGGAGTTTGCACAATTACAACTGCACAATATTTTCTTCAGTAAAAATTATGCTGCTGAGTTTGATTGTTTGTTTCGCACAAAAAAATTGTATACTGACCCTACCATTTATATTAACATTACATCAAAAATGGAAGAGGGGCATGCCCCTGCCGGCAGAGAGAATTGGTTTGTAATGATAAATGCCCCGGCTAATACCGGCCAATACAGCGAAAGTATTATTGAAGAGGCAAGAAAAAATATCATTGAAAAACTAAATAGAATTTTAGAAACTGATATTGCATCATTAATAGAAACAGAAACGGTTTTAGATCCTGTTTTAATTGAGGAGAGGACGGCATCTTATCAGGGTTCATTGTACGGCACCAGTTCAAACTCAAAGCTGGCGGCTTTTTTGCGCCATCCTAATTTTACAGCAACTATAAAAAATTTATATTTCTGTGGGGGAAGTGTACATCCCGGCGGTGGCATACCGCTATGTTTAAAGAGTGCTGAAATTGTAAGCGACCTAATTAAAAATGAGATCCGTGTCCACTAAATTTTCAAAATACCAGGTAGCAACTGCTGTTGCTGTTTTATTTCACACTATTGGTTTTGCCGGTATAGTTTTTTTTAAAAGCAACTTTATAATTCAATCTACACCATTTAACCTGTTGTTGATGTTTGCGCTGTTGGTATGGACACAACGGGAAAAGAATTTGTTTTTTTGGCTTTTTGTGCTGGTAACTTTTGCCGTGGGGATAGCAGTAGAAATAATTGGCGTTAATACTCAATTATTATTTGGCGACTACAGTTACGGAAAAGTGTTGGGGTACCAGGTAAATAATGTTCCGGTAATTATTGGGATAAACTGGTTTTTAATAATTTATTGTTGTGGTATAACTGTACAAACCATATTGATGAAAGCTATTACAAAAGTTGCTACAGAAACTTCTACGCCACCAATGGTATTAAAAGCGCTGTCTGTAATTGTGGATGGTGCTACGCTTGCAGTTTTTATTGATTGGATTATGGAGCCGGTGGCAGTTCAATTAGGTTACTGGAAATGGAACGGCGATATTCCCGTTTATAATTATATATGCTGGTTTGTTGTGGCAATAGCTATGCTGGCAGTTTTTCATTTTTGCAAATTCAATAAGCAAAACAAATTCGCAGTACATTTGTTAATGATACAGGTATTGTTTTTTTTACTGTTACGTACATTTTTAAATTA
>JAYVJU010000317.1:0-15326 GCA_043769035.1 Ferruginibacter sp. | reverse complement strand
TATATCATATTTTGGGTCGACAAGGTGTACATTTTTTTTAAAAATTACATCTTTGGTATCGGCATAGTAAACACCTTCGTTACTGGTTAAAACAGTTTTGCCATTTAAAACCCTGCCGCCGCCTTTATAAGTGGCAATGCCTGTTCTTAAATTATATTCCAGGTCGTCGGTTAATAAAACGCCTTTTTTATCAGTAAGCTTTACGTTCTTTTTTAAATAGGCAATTCTTTCATCACCTACATATTTCAGGTATTGTGCGTAAGTATGTATGCTGTCGTTATCGTTAATATGTACGTTGCCAAATGCCTCTACCATTTTAGTTCTGTGGTTATACACCACACTATCGCAAAAAATTGTGGTAAGCCCGTCTTTAATAACAGCATTGCCGGCAGCAGTTTCAATTGTAGTGGCAGAGTCAATAATTTTTTCCCTTAAACTATTTGCTTTAATTATTTGAATAATCCTGATGGTATCCGGTTGCGGAGGTAATGCTGGTGTTTGCTGTGCTGCAGATTGTTTACTGCAACATAATAAAAGCAGAAGGGCAGTAACAGCGAGTGTAAATTTAAATTGCAATACTTGGTTATTTGTTACAGCCTGCAAGTTGCCGAATTAATTTTATAACAGAATGGTAAAATTATTTTTGCTTGATGTAAGGTGCATTCACTGTGTCGGGCAAAGGAATAACCAATGCATCGCCTTTATACTTTTTACCGAATACAGAAAAAGAAATATACCGCTTAGGATTTGTTTTTAAATCATCCAGCAATAAATTTAATTTGTTAGCTGTGGCTGTAAGGTTATTATACAATTTGGTGTCATTAAGTAACATGCCTGCTGTGCCATTGTTGGAATTTAATTTACCAATGGTCGATTTTAATTCGCCGATTGTACCGTTTAAAGTGGTTAAAGTTTTCTCCAGGTCTAAATTAGAAAGGCTGGTGGTGGTTTTGTTCAGGTTGTCCATTACAGCGTTAAGCTTGTCATTATTATTGGCAAGATTTCCAGTAAAAGCACTTACGTTATTCAACGATTTTGCCAAGGCCCCGGTTTGGGTATTTAATAATTCATTTAATGATGCAGAAGATAAGGTAAGCCCCGCAGTGGTTTTGTTCAGGTTTTCTAATATACCCCTGATATTATTTTTTGCATTGGGGTCAACTACACTGTTCACTGTTCTTAAAACAGAATCTAATGACTGAACAGCATTTTTTACCTGTCCCAATACGGGTCTTATTTCCTCCACAGCCGCTTCCATAATACCGGCACTGGCAGCAGTTTTTATAGTATCGTTTTTAGGAAGATAAGTTTCAGCATTACCCAGCCTGATATCAATACTGGTGGTGCCTAAAGGATTTGATTTTATGTAGGCCACAGAATTTACAGGAATATTCACATCTTTGGTAAGCGTCATATTTACCAAAATTTCTTTCATGTTTTTGTCGGTGGTAATGCTGTAAACTGTACCTACCTGCAAGCCATTAATCATAACAGGGTTGCTGTTGGCAAGGCCCTGTACATTGGTGTATTTTGCAAAAAGGCTATGGCTTTTTCCAAAAAAGGTTTTTCCTTTTAAAAAGTTAAAACCCAGTATCAGTAAAGTAATGGCTACAGCAGTTAAAGAGCCAATTTTGGTTTCGTTCGAAATTTTCATTGTCGTAGTTAGGGCTCAAATATAATTAATAAACCACAAATTAATATTAAGCCTATGGTTTACCCGGTTTTAATTCAAATCTTATGGAGGCATTGTTTTTTAAATCTGCCGATAACCGTACTTCATAACGGCTAAAACCATCTGTTATTATCATTAATGCCGTGTTTGGTGGTATGCTTCCCAGGTTATCGGCATACAATACCAATTCGTTTGTTTTACCTGCAACAAGGTCTACATTAAAAGTATAGGCCTTTGCTGTAAGGGATTTATTATCCACCACCAGGGTTTTATTAAAGTACACCGAAACAATATCGTTATCAATTTCCCCGTCATCATACAATTCCACTTTTATCTTATCGCTTTTTACCTGCAAAACCTGTATGTCTTTGGTTGGCCTGCTTTCTAATTCGGCCGGAAGCTTTTTTTCTTCTTCTTTGGGTTTTACCTCTCCGTTTTGCGATGCGATGGTTCTGTTAGAGTTTTCAATTTGATTTTTATAACGTATTACCGCTGCAGTTATGGCTTCCGCAATTTCCTGCTGGCCTTCCTGGCTGTTTAAATACCGTTCATCTTCAGGATTATTAATAAAGCCGGTTTCCACTAAAATAGCCGGCATGTTGGTAGATTGTAAAACCCTTATCCCAACCTGACGTTGGTTAACGCCTAATGCTGCTCTTCCTGTTTTTTCTACTGCATCATTTACCATTTTGGCTAACAGGTCACTTCTTTCCTGGAAACGTTTTGCATAAATATTTGCCAATGTTCTACCTTCCGGTGTGTTAAAATCAAAGTTATTAAAGGCAGAATCTGTACCATCGGTTTCAATTTCAAAATCTTCGCCACCATCCATAATGGCTTTTAATTTATCACTGGTTTTATGGGCCGCAAATATCCAAACGCTGGTACCTTTTCTGGTTAAGGGCAGTTTAAAATATTCATAAACCGGAACAGTAACAGTATAAGGGTGCTTTATTTTTTTTCTCTTTTTTCCTTTGCCGGTGTAAGTATATCTATAACGGGTTTCTTCTCTTGTGCCAATTTGCCTTTTGCCGGTTTTTAATGGCCCGCTGTCTGCATGTATGCAAATAAAAAGTTGTCCGCCCAGCTGGTTGGCTATTCTTGCTTTCTCATTAGGGTCCTGGTAAACATCTGTTGTACGGGTAGGTAATGTGGCTACATCAGGTAATTGCTTTTTTAATTCTGCAACTAATTTAAGGGAGATGGCCAGTGTAATATCTTTTTCTTTTGAACGTAGTGAATTTTCATATTGGCCTGTGGCACCAGGGTCTCTCGATCCGCCATGACCTGCATCAACAACTATGGTGGTTAATTTTTTTTGTGAAAAAGTATCGGATATTATTAACAAATGAAAAGCAGCAAGTAAACAAAAAACAGGCACTTTGTTTTTCAACATGTTCAAAAGGTTTATGGAGAGTTAGTAATTATATTAATATTCACAATTTCATTCTGTTATTATGGCTATTTTTGCCACTCAAACTTATGAACCATCTGTACAAAGGTAAGGCAAAATATATATTGACATGGGCTTTAGCACTGCTGGTTGCAGGGATAACGCTGTATGGTGGCAATAACGGTTTTCATACGTCTTACTTTCACAGTAATTTAACTACTGATACTATTCCCAAAAAGAAAAAGCCCGCCAATACCAATGCAGTTATTAATCCTGCAACAACAGATACTCCACCGGTAAAAAAAAATACAGATACTCTTTTATTGAAAAACAAGGCTGATACTTTTAACAGAAAATCGATTGATACGCTGATAAACGTTGCAGATACTATTCAATTTAAAACGTCTAAAGATTCTTTGGATGCACCGGTAACTTACCATGCAGATGATTCGATGGTGCTGGATGTACCTACAAATAAAATAATACTCTACGGTAAAAAAACAAATGTAAAATATATTGATAATAATCTTGAAGCACCGCATATTGAATTTGATCAGAAGACAAACCTGGTGAGTGCTTATCTGGTGAAAGACAGTACCGGTAAAGTAATTTCATTTCCTACTTTTAAACAGGGCGAATTTGTATCGGTAAGCGACTCTATTACTTTTAACATGAAAAGCGGTAAGGGACTTACAAAACGGACTTATACCAAGGAAGACGAAATTTTTATTATTGGAGAAACAATTAAAAAAGTTGATGCCAACACTTTTTATGCCTACAGGGGTAATTTTACCACCTGTAATTTAGATACGCCTCATTTTGCATTTGTAAGCAAGCGTATAAAATTCATTAATAAAAAAATGGCATTTACCGGGCCCGTTCATCCCGAAGTGGAGGGGATTCCTTTACCGGTATCATTGCCATTCGGGATATTTCCTTTGTCGAAGGGAAGGCATTCGGGTTTAATTGCGCCAACCTTTACTGCCAACGAACAATTAGGTTTGGCATTGGAAGGCATTGGGTATTATAAAATATTAAGCGATCACTGGGACGCTGTGGCAAGGGGTACAATTTATTCCTACGGTGGCTGGACGGCAAGCTTAAATCCAAGATACTATAAACGCTATCATTACCAGGGCAACTTTAATATAAATGTGCAGAATTTCAGGGATATTGATAAATCAGGATCAAAAAGTTTTAATATTACCTGGTCACATTCTGCCGATACTAAATCCAGGCCGGGTGTAACTTTTAGTGGCAATGTAAATGCAGGCAGCAGTAAATTCAATTCATCTGTACCAAATAGTCCGCAGCGTAATTTTCAAAATCAGTTAAATTCTTCTATTACTTACTCAAAAGTGTGGAAGGATAAACCTTATAACTTAACGGTAAGTGCTAATCATAATCAAAACACATCACTAAAATTGATTAACCTTAATTTACCTGATGTTGGCTTTAATGTAAATACTTTATATCCTTTTAGAAGAAAAGAAGTAACAGGCGAATATAAATGGTACGAAAACCTTGGAGTAGCTTTAAACACCAACGCAAAAAGCCTTTCCTATTTTTATGATACTGCAAGTAATATCAGCAAGCAGTTGATTGATAATTTGCAGTATGGTGCAAGCCATAATGTGCCTATTAGTTTATCATTGCCGCCCCTGGGGCCTGTGCAAATCGGCCCGTCAATTAGTTACCAGGAATACTGGTATCAAAATAAAGTAGTGCAAAGCTGGAACAGTACCACAAAAAAAGTAGATACGGCAATAAAGAAAGGTTTTTATGCAGCAAGAGAAATGTCGTATGGTGTATCGGGTACTACAAGGATATTTGGCATGATCGCATTTAAAAAAGACAGTAAGATACAGGCTATCCGTCACGAAATAAGACCAAGCTTTGGTTTTAGTTATCACCCGGATATGAATGGAAAAGATCATTATTCGGTACAAATAGATACCACCGGAAAAAACTTTGCCAGGCACTCTATTTACGATGGTAATATTTTTTCTGCTTTTGGCGAAGGTAGAAGTGGTGCTATAACTTTTGGTGTTGATAATAACCTGCAGATGAAAGTAAAAAGTAAAAAAGATACCGGCGAAGCGGCAATAAAAAAAGTAACATTGATAGATGGGTTTAGCATTAACAGCAGTTACAATTTACTGGCCGATTCATTTAAGCTGGCTCCTTTTGCAATTTCTATCCGTACTAATTTATTCGATAAAATAAGCATTACGGCAAGTGGCACCACCATGCCTTATCAAACTGATAGCAAGGGAGATTTTGTAGATAAACTGGTATGGAATAAAAAACCACTTTCTTTAGGTACACTTACCAATGGCTCAGTTTCTTTACAAACCAGTTTTAAGGGAGGTGATAAAAATGAAAAATTATCAACAGAGAATCTTGACAATCCGCAGGATGTAAATCCGCAAAATGGTATGCCTTTGGATGAATACCAGCAGGAGGCAGCCTATATGAGTAAAAACCCAGGCGAGTTTGCAAATTTTAATATTCCATGGAGCCTGAGTTTCTCTTATGCTTTATCTTATAACAGGCAGCGTAAACCTGATTACAGCGGATATAAATCCAGCATCTCTCAAAATATAAACTGGAACGGTACTTTAAATCTTACTGCTAAATGGCAAATTGGTTTAAACGGCTTTTATGACATTACCACAAAAGAATTAGGTTCTTTAAGTATGTATTTAACAAGGGAAATGCATTGCTGGCAAATGGCGATAAATATTTCGCCGGTGGGCAGGTACCGGTTTTTTAATATCAGCATCAGTCCTAAATCGGGCATTTTACGTGATTTAAAAATAAACCGGACAAGATATTTTTATGATTTGTAAATATTGATTTAGAAAACTAGTAGCAACAATACAAATCTAAACTTCTAAACCCCTAAACCTCTAAACTTTTCACCCCGCAAACTCATTACTAACTATTCTTTACATAATACGCTTTCATTGCTTCAAATACTTTTTCTTTAAGCTCTTTAGCAGTTATATTTTCGGCAGATACGGCCGGCAAAAAATGCATTTTTAAACGGGTAGGCAACAGGTAGAAAAATTTATTTACCGGCATTGCTTTTTTTGTACCGGTAATAACACAGGGCATGATATTTTTTTTTGTATCTGTTGACAGTTTAAAAGCACCATCGTAAAATTGTTTTAAGGGTTCATTGGTTCTGTTACGGGTGCCTTCTGGATAAATGCACATGTGAATACCATTAGCCAATACGGCTTTCATGGCTTCGTAACTTTGTATGCGGCTTTTTTCATTTTTACGGTCAACCAAAACCGATCCTCTTTTATAAAACAACCCAAATAGAGGTACTTTGGCAAATGATGCTTTAGCAATAGTTTTATTTGCACCCGGTACATATGGGGCTGATAAAGGCACATCCAGCAAGGCATTGTGGTTAAAAACAATTACATAACTTTCTTTGCCTATAAAATTTTCTTTTCCTGTTACTTTAACCGGGCAACCCACCAAGGGTAACCAGATATCCATCCATAGTTTAGAAACCTTTATAAAATAATATTGTCCCTTTACCGGATCAGTAATAAGATAAGCCAGCATGGAAGGGATGAAGATGATTAAAAATGTAAGCACAAAACTAATAAGACCCCATAGTGCCCACACTCTTGCAAAAATATTTTTAAACGTATTCATAAATTGATTTGATAGTTGAATTTATGGCGTTAATAATTTCCAGTCTATTGGAGAAACGCCCTGCTTTACCAGCAGTTCATTTGTTTTTGAAAAATGTTTACAGCCAAAGAAACCTGTATGTGCCGAAAAAGGAGAGGGGTGAGCTGCCTTTAAAACAAAGTGCCTGGTTTCATCAATCAGTATTTGTTTTTCCTGTGCAAATTTCCCCCATAATAAAAAAACGATCCCGGTTTTTTCATCAGATGTTTTTTGAATTACAGCATTGGTAAAATCGGCCCAGCCAAAATTAGCATGGCTGAAAGGTTCGTTGGCTCTTACTGTAAGTGCGGCATTTAATAATAATACACCCTGCTCTGCCCAGCGGGTTAAATTACCATATTGCAGCGGCATGGCAACACCGGTATCGCTTTCTATTTCTTTAAAAATATTAACCAGCGATGGAGGCGGTTTAATACCATTTGGTACCGAAAAACTTAAACCATGAGCCTGACCCGTACCATGGTAGGGATCCTGGCCGATTATAACCACTTTTAATTTGGAAAAAGGAGTTTGATTAAATGCATTAAAAATAAGTGGCCCCGGAGGATATATAATTTTACCCGCTGCTTTTTCTGTTTTTAAAAAAGTAACTACCTGCTGAAAATACGGTTTGGTAAATTCATTTTTTAAAACGGCTTTCCACGAAGGTTCCATTTGTACATCCATTAATCAGCAATTTGTATAAAAATACAAAAGCTTCGAAATATCGAAGTTTTTATTGTATCATAATGATTGGATTCTATCCAATTATCCTCCCGATTAAAAGTTGGGATGGCTATTCGACTGAGCGTATTAGGTTTTCAATATATTTCCTGCTTTTTTTCTTTTTAATCTCCAGCTCTCTTCTTCTTGAATCCTTTAATTGCTCAAATGTTTCACTGTACACAAGTTGCCACGGTATTCCGGTCTTGGTAAATTTTTCTTTACCACGGTTGTGATCAGCCAAACGCCTTGGTAAATCAGTAGTAGAGCCAACATAATATTTGTTTAGCTTTAAGCTGAATAATATGTACACATAGCTTTGCATAAAAAAAGTTACCTGTTGTTGCAGATAACTTCCATTTTTGTGATCCGGATTGGATTCGAACCAATGACCCTCAGCTTAGAAGGCTGATGCTCTATCCAACTGAGCTACCGGACCAATAATTTTTACTTCACTAACCAATGTCCCTCCCGACTTAAGGTCGGGATGCTCTATCCAACTGAGCTACCGGACCAATATTTTTACTTCATTAACCAATGTCCCTCCCGACTTAAGGCCGGGATGCTCTATCCAACTGAGCTACCGGACCAATATTTTTACTTCATTAACCAATGTCCCTCCCGACTTAAGGTCGGGATGCTCTATCCAACTGAGCTACCGGACCCTATTTGGGCTGCAAATATAAGGCAATTAAGATTTTTTTTGCAGATAAAAACACAAATATTAGTTTTACAATATTCAACTTAACGAATATGAAGTTTTAATTACGCTTAAGGATCATGTGCCGCTTTACGTTTGCGGTCATTTTACTATTCCCTTAATTTCCTTAAGTATCCTCATTTATTTTTTTCAAAGGGATTATTTTATTTTTTTTACTCTTAATCTTTAATCAATAATGTCACAAACAACTCTTTCAGATAAAACATCTTTATTTAAATTATTTAAACAGGCACTTAATGGCGACGTTAAGGATTTTACCACCGGCAGTATTAATAAAGCTATTTTTTTACTGGCTGTGCCAATGGTATTAGAAATGGTTTTAGAATCGGTATTTGCCCTGGTGGATATATTTTTTGTAAATAAAATCAGCTCCGAAGCTTCTGCTACAGTGGGATTAACAGAAGCCGCCCTTACTATCCTTTATTCTGTTGCATGGGGCCTGGCAATGGGAATAATGGCCTTGGTGGCAAGGCGTACAGGAGAAAAGAATTTTGCCGGAGCATCTGAAGTTGCTGCACAAGGTATTATTATAGCAATAATGTTTTCAATAGTGATCAGCATTTTTGGTTTTATTTTTCCCAAAGAGATACTTTCTTTTATGGGTGGCAGCGAAAAGCTGGTAGCAGAAAACTACCGGTTTACGCAAATTATGCTTACAGGTAATATTGTAATTATGTTACTCTTTGTAAACAACGCCATATTCAGGGGGGCTGGCGATGCTTCAATAGCCATGCGAACGCTTTTAATTGCCAATGCAATAAATATAGTTCTTGATCCGCTGTTGATATTTGGTATCGGACCATTTCCAAAAATGGGGGTGCTTGGTGCTGCAGTGGCAACTACAATTGGCAGATCAGTTGGGGTATTATATCAATGCTATCATCTGTTTAATGGAAAAGGAATTATTAAGCTGGTGCAAAAACATTTTCAAGTTAATATGATTATTATCCGCAGCATAATTAATACTTCACTCGGAGGGATGTTTCAGTTTATAATTGGTAGTTGCAGCTGGATATTTTTAGCCAAAATAATTGCAGAGTCAGGCGATTCGGTTACATCTGGTTATATAACTGCAATACGCATCTGTATTTTTACAATTTTGCCTGCATGGGGGCTTGCCAATGCAGCAGCAACACTGGTGGGGCAAAACCTTGGTGCAGGAAAACCAGAAAGAGCAGAAAAATCTGTATGGCGGAGTGCATTACTGTCGTTTATTTTCTTTGCTTTTGTTGCCGTTGTCTTTTATTTTTTTGGCGAAATACTTATGCGGCTTTTTACAAGTGATGAAGTTGCTGTAAAAGCCGGTACTTTATGCCTGCATATATTGGCAATTGGCTACATCTTTTTTGCTTATGGTATGACGGTTACACAGGCATTTAATGGTGCCGGAGACACAAAAACTCCAACCATAATTAACCTGTTTGTATTTTGGATGTTGCAGATACCTTTGGCTTACTTTTTAGCCAAATACCTTAAAATGGGGCCAACAGGTGTTTATATTGCCATTGGCATTTCGGAAACAATATTGGCAATAGTAAGTATTGTTATTTTTAAAAAGGGGAAATGGAAGTTGGTAAAGGTTTGATTTTTAACAGTTAATCGCCTTAATAAATTTAGTTATCAATTTTTGTATGTACTAAATTTAACATTATATTTGCTATTGTAGACTATTACTTTTAAACTAAACTGAGTTTATGAAACTAAAACTAACGCTGATTTTTGCATCATTTTTATTTGCCACATCTTTATTTGCTCAAAAAAAAGATGGCCCTAAAAAAGCACAATTGATTGGATTGCATTACAATTTGAGTGATTTTAACAGTCCTGCAGGTATAAAAGATCCTTTAACCGGAAAAGGTTATACCAGTATGAGGGATATGAATAAAGGGTTCTCTTTAGCTTACTGGAGAGGGCTTAGTTCCAAAGTTGATCTGTCAGTAAAAACCAATGTTGTTTTTCGTGATTACGGTGCAATTTACCAGGGAGTATTAGGCAAAACAGAAATTGGTATCGAACTGGAGCCTACAGTTAATATCCGTCCGTTTACAGATGAGGCCAAACTGGTACCTTTTCTTACAGCTGGTGCAGGTGTAGGATTGTATAATAATAAATTTGGTGGATTCATTCCTGCCGGCGGTGGTATCCAGTTAAATTTTGATAATCAGGTGTATATTTTCGTTCAGGCACAATATAAATTTACTTTAACCGAAAAAGTATTGGGTGATAACCTGTTTTATTCATTAGGTTTTGCTCAAAAATTTTAAACTAAAACAACATGAAACACACACTAAAATTACTTTTGGCAATTGCATTTCTTTGCAACAATGCCTTTGCACAAAAAAGTTGGGCTCCGGCAACAAAAGGGAAACTTTTTGGCGTTCATTTTAACTTAGCCGACTTTAAAGCACCTTTAGGAATTAAAGATCCTTTAACCGGGAAAGTATATAGTACTATACGGGAAATGAATAAAGGGATTTCTGTGGCTTACTGGCAGGGGCTTACTTCTAAAATTGACCTGGCGGTAAAAGCAAATGCCATGTTCCGTGATTATAGCCTTATTTATCAGGGCATATCCGGTAAACAGGAGATCGGATTAGAATTAGAACCAACATTAAATATCAGGCCATTTACTGATGCAACAAGATTTGCCCCATTTTTAACAGCAGGTGTTGGAGCAGGTTTATATAATGATAAATTTGGTGCTTTTGTACCTGCAGGTGTTGGTGTTCAATTTAACATGAACAGCCTTACATATCTTATTGTACAGGCACAATACAAATTTACTTTAACTGAAAAAATATTAGGCGACAACCTGTTCTATTCATTTGGGTTTGCACAAAATATTGGCAAAGAAAAAGTAATGCCACCACCTCCACCTCCACCAGTACCGGTAGTAGAAGCTCCTAAAGACAGGGATGGTGATGGAGTTATTGATGATAATGATAAATGCCCTGATGTAAAAGGCCTAGCTTCTTTGCAGGGATGCCCCGATAAAGATGGCGATGGTATTACTGATGGTGATGACAAATGTCCAGATGTAAAAGGATTGTCTAAATACAATGGTTGCCCAATACCTGATACTGATAAAGACGGCATTAATGATGAGGTTGATAAATGCGTAGATGTACCGGGTGTTGCCCGTTACCAGGGTTGCCCAATACCCGATACTGATAAAGATGGTGTAAATGACGAAGAAGATAAATGTCCTAACGAAGCAGGACCAGCTTCAAATTTTGGTTGCCCGGTAATTGCACAAGCTGTAATTGATAAAATTAATTATGCAGCTAAAAACATTTTGTTTGCAACAGGCAGTGCTAAATTATTACCAAAATCATTTAAGTCTTTAAATGAAGTGGCTAAAATTATGGCTGATGACAATAGTTTGAAATTAGCTATTGATGGCCATACTGACAATACTGGTTCTATGGACAAAAATCAGGCTTTAAGCCAAAGCAGAGCTGACGCTGTTAAAGCTTATTTAACCAGCAAAGGTGTTGACGAAAGCAGGATGACTGCAACTGGTCATGGACAGGATTCTCCGGTTGGCGATAACAAAACTGCTGCAGGCCGCACCAAGAACAGAAGAGTTGAAATGACAGCTACTAACTATTAATTGAAGTTTTTGATATAATAAAAAGCCCCGGTTATGCCGGGGTTTTTTATTTACATTCAATTTGCGAAAAATAAATTGGTCGAATAATCAAGCCATCTTTTCTTCCAGTTCCATTACTTTTTCAAAAACCACTTCGTATTCTGCATTTAATTGTACTAATTCGGCAGCAGTGGTTTTATAATCCGTTTCTGTTTTTACAAACTTAGTTTTATCGTTATAAATTTCGGGAGTTGCCAGGCCTGCTTCCAGTTCGGCTTTCTTTTTATTCAGCTGTGCAATTTTTTCTTCCAGCTGCTGAAAACGGTTCTTTTGTTTCTGGTATTCTTTTTTTAATTCTTTATCAATAGAAGAACGTTGTTCAGTGTTTGTAATTATCTGCGTTTCTTTTTTATTTACAGGCTCTTCATTTTTTACACCGCTTTTCTTATTGGCCACTGCTACTGGTACACTGCCTGATACTTTCAGCTCAGCTTCCCTTCTTGCTTTCCAGTCTTCCCATTCGGTGTAAGTACCTTTAAACTCACGTATTTTATAATCTTCTATTTCCCAAATTTTATTGGCAACACGGCTAATGAAATGCCTGTCGTGACTTACCAGTACAATACTGCCTTCATAATTATTCAGTGCTTCAATCAACAGGTCAACAGAATGAATATCCAGATGATTGGTAGGTTCATCCAGCATTAAAAAATTGGCCTTGCTAACAATTGTTTTAGCTAACGCTACTCTTGCTTTTTCTCCTCCGCTTAATACCTTAATTTTTTTATCTACTGCATCGCCGCTAAATAAAAAACCACCCAGCAAACTACGCAACTCAACATCAGTTTTACCACTGCGGCTTTCTTTCATTTCATCCAGTAAACTATTCTCAATATTTAATGCCTCCAGCTGGTGCTGTGCATAAAATGCTTCTTCTACATTATGTCCCCAAACCCTTTCGCCTTTAAATTGCTCTACATCCGCAATAATCCTTAATAAGGTAGATTTACCTTTTCCGTTGGCACCAATCAATGCAATTTTATCACCCCTGTCAATTTCTGCACCGGTGTCTTCCACAATTTTTATATCACCAAAATTTTTTGAAATATGTTTGAGTGTACATAAAACCCTGCCCGGTTGTTTATCTACCGAAAAATTAATACGCATATTAGGGCGTTCTATTTCCACATTTTCTATTCTGTCTAATTTTTCTAAACGCTTAACAATACTTTGTGCAGCAGCAGCTTTACTGGCTTTTGCTTTAAAGCGTTCAACAAAGCGTTCATTCTGCCTTATATAATCCTGCTGATTTTCGTAGGCCTTTTGTTGTATATCCACACGTAAAGCTTTTTCAGCTTCGTAATAAGTATAGTTGCCGGTATAAAAATGTAATTTCTGCTGGTAGAGTTCTACTATTTTATTTACCATACGGTCTAAGAAAAACCTGTCGTGACTAACCATTACAACTGCACCCTGGTAGTTGCGCAGGTATTTTTCAAGCCATTCAATACTTGGTAAGTCAAGGTGATTGGTAGGTTCATCCAGCAACAATACATCAGGAGCCATCAGTATCATTTTGGCAAGTAATACCCTCATGCGCCAGCCCCCGCTAAATAGTTTATAGGGTTTTTGCAGGCTTTCGTTGCTAAAGCCAAGGCCCTGTAATATTTCTTCTGTTTTATGGTGAATACTGTAACCGTCTAAAACTTCCATTTCATGCAACCTGTCCGAATAATCATGTGCCAGCTTTTCATCGCCTGTTAATTCCAATTGTTTGCCTATTTCCTCAATTTCTTTTTCTAATTGTTTTACTCTTTCAAAAGCACCCATGGCCACTTCCAGTATAGAATCTTCGGTATCAAAACTCAACAGGTCCTGGTGTAAAAAACCAATAGTAGTCTCCCTGCCTTGCTCTACCGTGCCTTTATTGGGCAGGTATTGCCTGGTTAGTACTTTTAATAAAGTAGATTTCCCGGTTCCATTGTAGCCAATTAACCCAATACGTTCGTTGGGCTGAATATGCCATGTGGCATCTTCAACAATAGTTCTGGCACCAAATTCAAACGTCACATTTTGTAATCCTAACAGCATAAATAATATTGAGCAGAGGAGTATCCTCTTTTTTAACAAGGTGCAAAAGTATGCCAATCATCAAACTTTTTAAAGTAAATAGTGTTATATCGTAAATTTGCCCAAAATTAACCTCATGAAAAGATTATTGATCCTCGTGTTTTTGGTGTTGGCAGCCTATTTATCGTATGTTTTTATATTTAAGAAAAAAGGTGGAGATAGCGGGCCAAAACAGCAACCGCTGGTATTAAAGAAACATTCCGAAGCATTTAGTAAAAGTATTGCAGATGCTATGAATGCTTACTTTGAAATGAAAGCTGCTTTTGTAGATGCCGACACAGCAAAAGCAAAAGAAGGCTGTAAAAAATTTATCAGTTTAATTGACAGTATAAAATTAGATGAACTAAAAAAAGATACCGCTTCAATTTTTGAAACAGCTAAAGCTAATTTTAACGATGTTAAATTGAATGCTGCATCGTTATTAAACCAAACTGATATTACAGAAATGCGCCAGGATTTCAGAATGATTTCTGAAATGTTATACCCTGCATTTAAAGTAATTAATTACGAAGGGCCAAAAATGTACTGGCAAAACTGTCCCATGGCTTTTGGTGATGAGAAAGAAGCCAACTGGATAAGTAATTCAGAAGAAATTATTAATCCTTATCTCGGAAAAAATCATCCTGAGTTTAAAGGTACTATGTTACACTGCGGCTCAATAAAAGACACCATTAAAGCACAGTAATAATAAAGTATAAAAATTTTCTCCATTTGTATAGATACTCCGGCTATGAAGCAAAAATTAGTTACGCTGCTTTTGATATGGATTCCTTTTTTAGGAAATGCACAGAATAAACCTGCAGCAATTGTAGCAAAATACACTATCAGTGGTTTTATAAAAGATTCTTTAAATGGCGAAACGCTTATTGGATCAACCGTATCAGTAACCGGTAAAACAAAAGGTATCAGCAGCAATCAATACGGCTTTTTTTCTATTACGCTTGATGAGGGGGAATATTTTTTAGTGTGTTCTTTCATTGGTTATCAACCCAAAATAATAGCAGTAAAACTTGATGGTAACAGGCAACTGAATTTTGAAATGCTGCCGAAAATTAATTTGTCGCAGGAGGTGGTGGTGAGTTCTAAAAAAAGAGATGCCAATGTTAAGAATGCCCAGATGGGAAAATTTACTTTACCCATTGAACAAATAAAATCCATTCCGGCTTTTTTGGGAGAGGTAGATTTGTTGAAAACGATTCAATTGCTGCCGGGCATCCGTAATGCAGGAGAGGGTAGTGCCGGGCTGTATGTACGTGGTGGTGGCCCCGATCAAAATTTAATTTTGCTGGATGATGCACCGGTGTATAATACCGGTCACCTTTTTGGATTCTTCTCCATCTTCAATTCCGATGCAATAAAAAATGTTTCTCTTATTAAAGGAGGTATGCCTGCGCAATAT
>JAYVJU010000316.1:0-9079 GCA_043769035.1 Ferruginibacter sp. | reverse complement strand
TTTCTGCTGAAGATGCCATTGCTAAAAAGATAAAATGGGATGACAAAGACTTTGAAATTATAGGAATAACAAAAGACTATCATCATACCGGGTTGCAAGTTTCCATTGAGTCAATTATTTTTTATCCCAATAACAACAGTTCCTATTTCAGTATTCGGCTTTCTCCGGGTAATCTGCAAAGGAGCATTGTATCATTAGGGTCAATCTATAAAAATTATTTTAATGGTAACCCCTATGAATATTTTTTCGCCGATGAAAATTTTAATAAGCAGTATGTAACTGAGCAACAGTATAGCAGCTTATTTACGATTGCCTCCATTTGGGCCATTGTGATTGCCTGCCTTGGTCTTTTTGGATTAACCACTTTTATGGTAGAATCTCGAACGAAGGAAATAGGTATCCGAAAAGTAATGGGTGCTTCTTCCGTTACCATCGCTGCCTTACTTTCAAAAGATTTTCTGAAACTGGTATCAATAGCCGTACTCATTGCATCGCCGATTGCAGGATGGATAATGAATAAGTGGTTGCAGGATTTTGCATATAGAATTGATATAGGTTGGTTGGTATTTATTATTGTAGGCGCTGCTATATTATTAATAGCGCTGCTAACGGTAAGCTATGAAGCAATAAGGGCAGCATTAATAAATCCTATTAAAAGTTTAAGAACCGAATAAGGCCCCCTAAATCCTCCTAAGGGGGACTTTGGAACAGCCTGACTAATGATAGACTTACATGAAACAATCTTTTAAAATCTTCACTCTTACAAATGACTATTCATTTTTCGGAGTGTTTCAAAACCCTCCCCTTTGGGGGAGATGGAGGGGGCTTTATGCTTAAAAACTATTTTAAAATCGCCTGGCGCAACCTGCTAAAAAATAAAACCGCAACAGCAATCAACATTTTTGGATTAACCGTTGGGCTGGCTGCCTGTATGCTTAATGTAATATATGTAGTGCATGAAAACAGTTACGATAGACATGTAAAAAACAGCGATCAAATTTACCAGCTTGGTACAACTTTTATCAGAGAAGGAAAAGAAAATAATACGCCGGGCACCCCATTTGTTTTGGGACAAACTATGCAGCAGGAGTTTCCGGAAGTACAGGCCAATACAAAACTCCTCAGCATTTTTACAGAAGAAAAAACATTAATGCGCTACAATCCTGAAAAAGGAGCACCACAAACTTTTTATGAGCCCAAAGGGTTTATTGCAGACTCAGCTTTCTTTAATGTGTTTTCTTATGAGTTTGCAGAAGGTAATCCCGCTGTTGCATTAAACAATCCAAAGTCAATTGTACTATCAGAAAAAATAGCAAAAAAGTTTTTTGGTAACCAACCTGCATTGAATAAAAACATCACTGTTGGCAGTAACCTCACGGGAGGGGATGTAGTGTTTACCGTTACGGGAGTATTTAAAGAAAGTACTAAACCCTCTCATCTCAATGCTAATTTTTTTCTTGCCTTCAAAGGAGGTTCAATGGAAGAATATGTAAAACAACAAGGAGCGAATTTTGTAAACAACAATATGTTTCTTACCTACCTGATGCTTAAACCCGGAGCAGATGCTGCAAAACTCGAGGCAAAGTTTCCGGCCTTTATAAAGAAGTATGCTGCTGCGGATTTAAAAACAGCTGGTTTTAGTAAGAAACAATTTTTAGTAAATCTCAGAGATATTCATTTACAACCAGATTTTGAAGGCAACCCCACACCCAGCGGTAATCTCACTTATCTGTACATATTAATTTCTATTGCAGTTTTTATTTTACTCATTGCCTGTATCAATTTTATGAATCTGGCAACAGCACGTTCTTCCAAACGTTCTGCTGAAGTAGGAGTGAGGAAAGTATTGGGTGCAGAAAAATCAGCATTGATAAAACAGTTTTTGGGTGAATCATTATTAATGTCGCTGGTAGCATTTGTATTGTCTATTGGGGTTACATTAATAGCACTCCCTGTTTTTTCAGAATTAGCAGGTACAGCTTTGTCTTTTTCTTTTAAAGATGATATGGCTCTTATTGCAGCATTCTTTGTACTGGCAATTGTTACCGGTCTGTTAGCTGGAAGTTATCCGGCGTTTTATCTTTCATCTTTCAAACCTATTAAAGTTTTAAAGGGAAAAATTAGCAATACATTGGCCGCAGTTTCTTTAAGAAAAGGATTGGTAGTATTTCAGTTTGTAATTTCTGTGGCATTGATTATTGCAACAGTGGTCATACAAAAGCAAATGGTGTTTCTCCGCTCCAAAGACCTGGGTTTTGAAAAAGAACAACAAATAATTATTCCTTTAAGAAGTGAAACAGCTAAAAAATCATACGCATCATTAAAGAATGCAATCAGCAGCGCTAAAGATGTACAATCAGTGGGGGCTTCTGTTTATTATCCCGGAATTTTTAATGCAGAGGATAATAATTTTTACAAACAGGGGCAGAACGCTTCACAAGCAAAAAATACACGTACTAACCGTATTGATGATAATTTTTTACAAACGCTCAATATTAAATTAACAGCAGGTCGTTTGTTCTCTTCAAAATTTACGGCAGATACAGGTCGTAACATCATTATTAATGAAAAAGCAGTGAATGAAATTGGTTTTGAATCTGCCGAAAAAAGTGTTGGTCAAAAGTTGCTTTTTAATTTTCAGGGGCAAGTACTTAATTATACCATTGTGGGTGTGGTAAAAGATTTTCATTTTGAAGATTTGCAACAAGCTATTACGCCTTATGCTTTTACTTTAAATGAGAGTACAAATTTTAATTATCTGATAATTCATGGTAATGGGAAGAATATAAAGCAGGCACTTGCAGCAATTGAAAAAAGCTGGAGCAGCGTTATTGCTGATGAACCGTTTGAATATTCTTTTCTGGATGCAGACTTTCAAAAAAATTACCTGGTACAGCAACGTTTATCATCAGTTGTAAGTTATTTCACCCTTATTGCTATTGTAATCAGTTGTTTGGGTTTGTTTGCATTAACTGCCTTTAGTGCAGAGCAGCGAATTAAAGAAATTGGTGTACGTAAAGTATTGGGTGCAAGTGTTGGAAATATTGTGGGCTTGTTATCAAAAGATTTTTTAAAATTAGTCTTCATTGCAGCAGTGATTGCTTCACCCATTGCGTGGTATGTAATGAATGAATGGTTGAAAAACTTTGCTTACCGTACTTCCATAAGCTGGGTGGTATTTGCAATCACAATTGGTGCAGCAGTATTTATTGCTTTAATCACTATCAGTTTTCAGGCAATTAAAGCTGCACTGGCAAATCCGGTTAAGTCGTTGCGAAACGAATAAATAATAAGGAAGTAAAAAGCCAGCTACCGGCCGGCTGGTTTAAGAACAGAATAAAAAATTATATGCTCAAATTTAATTTAAAAATTGCCTTTCGCAACATCAGAAAGAATAAAGTTTTTTCTGGTATTAATATTATTGGACTTGCATTGAGCATGGCTTGCTGCCTCGCCATCAGTATGTACATATGGAATGAAACGCATTATGATTCATTTCATTTCTATAAGAATACTATCTATCGAATTACTAACAAACAAAACCAGGCAGGCAAACTGTATCATACCGCTACCACACCCGGCCCATTGGCACCAGCTTTGCAAAAAGATTTCCCTGAAATAAAAAATACAGTACGCTTTGGTAACTGGAGTGGGTTGTTAAAGACGGGAAATAAAGTGTATGAAGAAAAAAGTATACAGGTTACAGAAAACGCTGTGTTTAGTGTATTTAATTTTCCAATGCTATTGGGTAATCCTACAACAGCACTGCTTTCATTTGATGAACTGGTGCTAACAGAAAAAGCGGCAGAGAAATATTTTGGTAAAGACTGGAAGAAGAATCCTTCACTACTGGGTGAATTGTTTACGTTAAACGGGCAAACAAGTTTTAAACTGGCTGGAGTAGTAGCTAATCCGCCACAGAACTCAAGTATTCAGTTTGATATTTTATTACCGATTGAATTTTTATTTAAAACGGATGAATGGTCCAACAAATGGGGCAGTAACAATTACCACACTTATCTTCAGTTAAAGCCCGGAACGGATGCTGTAGCATTTGAAGCAAAATTGGCAAAGCAATTAAAAGTTTATAAACCCAATACAGAAGATTATTTGCAACTGCAACCTTTAGGCAAACAATATCTCTATTCTAAATTTGATTTTTTTACCGATTGGGGAAAGCGGAGCGATGTGAAATATGTAAAAATATTTTTTGGCGTTGGATTGCTCTTATTGCTCATTGCCTGTGTAAACTTTGTAAATCTTTCGACAGCCCGTTCTTTAAAACGTGCTATGGAAGTGGGTGTGCGTAAAGTAACAGGAGCATCACGCAGGCAACTGGTGTTTCAATTTTTAAGTGAGTCCGTTTTAATTGCAACACTGGCGGGTATTGCTGCCGTTATTATTTTAAAATTTGCACAACCATTTTTAGAACAAATAACAGGAGCAAGTCTTGTATTGAATCTTACAGGTAGTTTGTTTCTTTCCTTCTTTATCCTGTTCATTATTATCATTGGATTAGTAGCAGGCATTTATCCTGCATTTATTTTATCGTCCTTTAAGCCTGTTAAAATATTAAAGGGGAAACCTGATGTAAAATCTGCAGCAGGTTTCAGAAAGGGATTGGTGGTGTTTCAATTTGCTATTTCCGTAACGATGATGATTTGTACCTTCTTTATGTACCGCCAGTTGAAATTTGTACAAAGTAAAGATCTTGGTTTTAACAGTGAACAAATTATTCGTGTGCGGTTAGGCAATGAACTGAAGGGAAAAGTTGCTTTATTCAAACGAGATTTAGATACTGAAAGTACCATTGCGGCTTCAGCACCCGCTACTATGTCGCTTGCCAACGTTGATAACTCAACCAATCTTGAATGGGATGGTATGCAAAAGGGAGAAGAGTTTTTAATCATACAAGCTAATGTTGATCCTGATTTTATTCCGGCAATGGGAATGGAATTAGCTGCAGGTGAAAATTTTAAACCTCAAAATGAAAATGACACTATCAACAACTTTATAGTAAATGAAACGGCTGTAAAGATGATGGGTTTTACTGCTGAAGCAGTTATAGGCAAACGCATTAAGTTTTATGGCGCAGGCGGAAATATTATTGGTGTAGTAAAAGATTTTCATTTTAAACCTTTGAGTTCAGGTATTGAACCTTTTATTTTCCGTTATCAACCGTGGGCACCTTATTTTAATTTGTTTGTAAAAACAGTTCCTGGCAAAACTGCAGAAGCTATCAATCAAATTCAGAAATACTATAAAAAGTATGAACCGGAAACACCATTAGAATTTTCATTCCTCAATGAATCCATTAACCAGCTATATAAAGAAGATAAGCGAACTGCATCTGTTATTTTGCTCTTTGCCTGCTTAACTATTTTTGTTGGATGCCTTGGTTTGTTTGGATTAACAGTGTTTGCAGCAGAGCAGCGTATTAAAGAAATCGGCATCAGAAAAGTATTGGGTGCAGGCGTTTTATCCGTAACACAATTATTGTCGAAAGATTTTTTAAAGCTTGTAATCGTATCAGTAATCATTGCTGTGCCAGTTGCCTGGTATGCAAGCAGTCAATGGTTGCAGAATTATGCATTTCGTATTCAATTAGACTGGTGGGTATTTGTATCGGTTGGAACGATAGTGCTTGGTATTGCATTGATAACAATCAGCTTTCAGGCAATTAAAGCTGCACTGGCAAATCCAGTTAAGTCGTTGCGAAACGAATAAATAGTAAGGAAGTAAAAAGCGTGCCGGCAGGCAGATTTACGAACAGAATAAAAATATAACTATGATAAAGAATTATTTTAAAGTAGCCTTTCGAAATCTTTGGAAAAACAAAGGGTATACTGCCATCAATATTTTTGGACTTGCCATTGGCTTGGCTACCTGCTTATTGATTACACTTTATGTAACCAATGAACTGAGTTACGATCGATACTTAGCGAATGTCGACAGGATTTATCGAATCAATTCCGACATCCGCTTTGGCGGCGGCGATCTGCACATGACTCAAACATCTGATATGATGGGGCAATTGCTTAAAAAAGATTACCCTCAAGTGGAAGAGTACACCCGGATTTACACAAGCGCAGGAGAAAAGCTTATTAAAAAAGGAGATCAATTCATAACTGAGTCTCGTGTAGCAAATGTTGATTCCACATTCTTTAACGTGTTTGAACTGCCGGTAATTGACGGTGATACAAAAACTGCCTTGAATGAACCCAGTACGGTTGTAATAACTGAATCTACAGCAAAAAAGTATTTCGGTACTTTAAATGTTTTGGGCAAATATGTAGAAGTTAAAACTGACGATGCCGTGCAACCGTACAAGATAACCGCTGTTATAAAAGATATTCCAGTCAACTCACATTTTAATTTTGATTTTCTTTTCTCAATGAAAAACGTTGACTACCAATGGGGCCAGCTTACGAGTCATAACTTTCATACCTACCTGAAGCTAAGACCCGGAAACGATTATAAATTGTTTGAAAAAAATTTGCCAAAATATATTGATAAGTATGTAATTCCTTATGTTCAAACATTTGTTAAAGTAAGTAGTATTGAAGAGTTAGAAAAGGCAGGTAATAAGCTTCAGTATTCTCTAATGCCATTAACGGATATCCATCTGCGTAGCGATTATAACTATGAGATCACGCCATCGGGTAATATTCAGTATGTATATATTTTTTCTGCGGTGGCCCTATTCATTCTTATTTTAGCCTGCATTAATTTTATGAATCTCAGTACTGCGCGCAGTGCTCGACGTGCAAAAGAAGTAGGTATACGCAAAGTGCTGGGTACAGAAAGGAAAACACTTATTGCACAATTCCTGGTGGAATCAACAATTACTGCTATTATATCTTTTATAATTGCAATTGCCGTTGCCTATTTTGTATTACCACTTTTTAATAATGTGGCAGCTAAATCTCTTTCTATAAAAGATTTGTTGAATGCACCGATACTTCCGTTACTTATCCTTCTTCCCTTTGTGGTGGGTTTACTGGCAGGAACCTACCCGGCTTTGGTTCTTTCTAAATTTAAACCTATTGTTGTTTTAAAAGGGAATGCCAATACCGGGTTTAAGAAAAGTAATCTTCGGAATGTATTGGTGGTTTTTCAGTTTGCCACATCCATCATGCTTATCATATCCACAATTATTGTTTATAGCCAGCTTCAATATATACAAACAAAAAAATTGGGTTTTAATAAGGACCAGGTACTAATTGTTGACAGGGCATATGCACTCAATAATAACATACAGGTTTTTAAAAACGAAGTGCTTACCATGCAAGGAGTAACTAGTGGAACGATCTGTTCTTATCTGCCGGTTACAAATTCTTCCCGTAGTGATAATACTTATTCAAAAGAGGCAGTGATGGATACTAAGAATGCAATTGACATGCAGACATGGCGTGTTGATTATGATTATATAAAAACGATGGGAATGGAAATAGTAAAGGGAAGAAATTTTTCAAAAGCTTTTGGTACTGATTCAGCGGCTCTTCTTATTACAGAAACTACTGCGAAAATGTTAGGCTATGCCGACCCAGTTGGAAAAATGATCTATGCTCCTTCTGATGTTAATGGTGATAATGTTATGTATCCAAAGCAGATCATTGGTGTTGTAAAAGATTTTCATTTTGAATCGATGCGGCAAAAGCTGGGGCCGCTATGTATGAGTTTAAGAAACAGTAGCGGGTTTGCTTCATTTAGAATATCAACTACCGATACAAAAAAATTAATAACTCAAATAGAAAATAAGTGGAAGTCATTAACACCAGGTATGCCTTTCAGTTACCGTTTTATGAGCGACTCATTTGATGAAATGTACCGAAGTGAACAGCGTGCTGGTACCGTTGCCATTGTGTTTGCTATACTGGCTATTGTTATTGCATGCCTTGGTTTATTTGGACTTGTTACGCATATGGCAGAACAACGTAATAAAGAGATAGGCATACGAAAAGTACTTGGTGCATCGGTAAGTAACGTGGTAGCTATGCTTTCAAAAGAATTTTTAATACTGGTTACTATTGCTGCTGTTATTGCATTTCCTATCGCATGGTGGGCAATGAACAAATGGTTGCTGGATTATGAGTATAGAATTAAAATAAGCGTTTGGGTATTTCTAATTGCTGGGGCAGTGGCGCTACTGATTGCATTAGTGACAATAAGTTTCCAGGCAATAAAAGCAGCTATCGCCAACCCAATAAAGTCGTTGCGAAACGAATAAATAATAAAGAAGTAAAGAGCCTGCTGCCGGTAGGCAGGTTTAAGAACCGAATAAAAATAGAATATGCTAAAACATTATTTCTTAATAGTAACAAGGAACCTTAAACGACATAAGGGCTCTTTCTTTATTAATCTTATTGGTCTTTCAACAGGGCTGGCCTGCGCTTTGCTAATTTACTTATGGGTAAATGATGAAGTAGGGTTTGATAAATTTCATGCAAAGAATAATCAGTTGTACCAGGTAATGGAAATGAGTACGGAGAATAATACCAACCTGGTTCATGAACATACGCAGGGTTTACTGGCGGATGTGATGGCAAAAGATTTGCCTGAAATTGAATCGGCTGTTTCTGTAATGAACCTTGCGAAAGAAGGATTTTATTTTAATCTCAAAACACCTGAGAAAACTTTGAAGGCGGCAGGCATATTCGCCAGCAAAGGCTTTTTTGAATTGTTTTCATATAAATTAATTCAGGGCAATGCAAATCAGGTATTGGGAGATAGAAATAGCATTGTTATCTCGGAAGATATGGCCTTGCGTTTTTTCGGATATACTTCGAACGCAATTGGAAAAACAATGGAATACGAAGTAGCAGGAATGGTTAAAAAGCAAGGGCAGGTCACCGGTATATTTGAAAAGATACCGACAAAAAGTTCGATGAAATTTGATTTTGTATTAACGCATGATCTGTTAATTAATGAAGTCTGGAAAAATGGCCAGAGCTGGAATAACGAGGGACCTCAAACTTACCTTGCGATCAAAGAGGGAACGAATATTCCTCAATTCAATGTAAAAATAAAAGACTTTATTAAGAAGTATAGAAAAGAAACACAGTTTAGTCTTTTTGTT
>JAYVJU010000315.1:0-3273 GCA_043769035.1 Ferruginibacter sp. | reverse complement strand
ACAACAAAAAAGCCACAGCATTGGCAATTTCTTCAGCAGTAGTCATCCTATTTTCCAAAGGAATTTTAGCTGATATCTCTTTTAATTTTTCTTGTGGATTGGGTAATGTTTGGATCCATTTTTCATACAAAGGCGTAAAACATTCAGCCACCACCACTGCATTAACCCTGATACCATATTTTAATAATTCCACAGCCCATTCTCTTGTTAAAGCATTGCGGCCACCATTACTTGCTGCATAGGCTGATGTATTGCCCTGGCCCGTATCGGCAGTTTTGGAAGTTATATTTACAATGGCACCTTTCGATTTTTTTAATTCGGGCAAAGCATAATGCGCCAGCAAATAATAATGTACCAGGTTTTTATGCAGCGATGCCATAAATTTTTCATAGTCGCCACTTTCCAAACCTACCCCATCATTTACACCGGCATTATTTACCAGGCCATCAATACGGTTGAATTTTTCTATTATTTTTTTTACTGCATTTTCGCATTCAACAGGGCTTGACAATTCTGCCACCACCTGAAAAGCTTTACCGCCAGCCGCTTCAACTTCAGTAACAGTTTTTATATTATCTATTTCGTTGCGGCCAATGATTACCGGTATAGCACCTTCGGCAGCCAATACTTTTACAATGCCCTCGCCAATACCTTTTGCACCGCCGCTTACTATTATTATTTTATCTTTTAAGTCTAAATTCATAAGTTATTTTACCCCCCTCCGCCCCCTAAAGGGGGAACTTGCAAGAGTTTAATTTTAGAAGTTTACAAATCAATTTTTACAGTATAACATCAAAATTGCTGAATAGAAAATTAATGTTGAAGAGTGCGACGCCACCGAAGTTAAATAGTAGTTCAATGGCCCGGCTCAAAATATTTTTCTTAACTATACGCCACGCAAGTCTGTACACTTGTTCCTAATCCGTCAATACCCAGCTCCATTACATCGCCTTGCTTTAAATAAATGGGTGGATTAAATCCTAAACCCACACCCGCCGGTGTACCTGTAGAAATAATATCGCCGGGCAATAAAGTCATAAACCTGCTTACATAAGCTACTAAAAAAGGAATACTAAAAATCAAATTAGCTGTGGTGCCATTCTGCATCATTTTATCATTTACTTTAAGCCACAATTTTAAATTATGTACATCGGCCACTTCATCTTTTGTAACCATCCAGGGGCCAATGGGTGCAAATGTATCGCAGCCCTTTCCTTTATCCCATGTGCCGCCACGCTCTAACTGAAAAGCCCTTTCACTTACATCATTATGCAAACAATAACCGGCTACATAATTCATAGCATCTGCTTCGCTTACATAACTTGCTTTGGCACTCACCACCACAGCCAACTCCACTTCCCAATCTGTTTTTTCGGAGTCTTTTGGTATTACCACATTATCAAAAGGGCCGCATAAAGCAGTGGTTGCCTTCATAAAAATTACAGGCTCTGTGGGTGGTGTTGCATTGGTTTCTTTTGCATGATCGGCATAGTTTAATCCAATACAAATAATTTTTGATGGCCTTGCCACCGGCGATCCCAATCTTGTTCCTTCGGCAACTTTTGGCATCATGCCTTTGTGTTGTTCCAGCATCCAAGCTAAATGTGGCAATCCGCCGTTGGCAAAAAAGCCTTCATTAAAATCATGTATAAAACCACTCACATCATAGTTAACACCATCAATGTGTACACCGGGTTTTTCCTGTCCTTCATTTCCAAATCGAATTAATTTCATTGTTATTTTTCTTTTAAAAATTTATTTCATTCTCCGCACCAATCTCCGCTGGTTCCCCCTTCCCCGAAATCATCGGGGCAAGCATGGGGCGGAGGGGGCCCTAATTATTCAGTTTTATAAACCCACCGTCAATTGGATAATCGCAACCTGTTATAAAAGATGCTTCATCGGAGCATAAATATAAAACAAGGTGAGCAATTTCTTCCGGCGTAGCCATACGTCCGATAGGTTGTGTTTTACTCAGTTTTTCAAACATCTCCGCTTCCTGTCCCGGATAGGTCTTTGCCAAAAAATTATCTACAAACGGAGTGTGTACCCTTGCCGGAGAAATACAATTGCAACGGATGCCGTCGTTAAGATAATCTTTAGCAACAGATAACGTCATACCGACTACTGCACCCTTGCTCATGCTGTATGCAAACCTGTCTGGTATGCCAACACTACTTGCAATGGAAGCCATATTTAAAATTACACCGCCGTTATTTTTTTTCATCATCGGAATGGCAATATGCAGGCAATTGTACATTCCTTTTACATTCACTCTGTATACTTTGTCAAAATCATCTTCGCTGGTGGTATCGGCTTTACCAATATTTGAAATACCTGCACAGTTTACCAGGATATCAGCAACGGCAATTTTTTCAAATGCAGTTTTTATTTCCTGCTGAATATCTACATGAACTTTATGCGCTGATGCATTGCCACCGGCATTATTTATTTCTCCTACAGCCTGTGCTAATGCGTCTTCGTTCATATCCAGCAAATGTACCAATGCCCCCTGTTTTGCAAACAGTACTGCCACTGCTTTTCCAATACCACTTGCTGCGCCGGTTATAATTGCTGTTTTATTTTTTAAACTAAACATAATTTAATTCTGTTGTTTATACTTCGCAAAAATCTATGCTGAAAATCATTTTTTGTATGCAGGAAAGATGAATTTTAAAACACATTTCACTATCCTGCACCTGTATGATTTTACAAGTTACAACCGGTTAAGCCAATTTTTCAATCTTTCCAGCCAATTATCATCTGTTGTTTTATTATTCATCCCAAAGCCATGGCCTCCTTTGGGATACAAATGTAATTCAGCAGGTACTTTATTTTTTATACAGGCCTGGTAATACCTTAAACTGTTTTCAACCGATACCGACCCGTCATCGCCTGCATGAACCAAAAATGATGGTGGCGTGTCTTTATCTACCTGTAATTCGTTACTGAAAAAATTAATTGTTTTTTCTGTGGCTTTTGCACCAACCAGGTTATTCCTGGAGCCTTTATGTGCAATGGTACTGTCAAAACTTACAACAGGGTAAATCAATATTGCAAAATCTGGCCGTACAGAAGTAGTATCTTTTTCATTAGCATCGGCAACAAACTTAAAATGCGTTGCAGCAGTAGATGCTACATGCCCACCGGCAGAAAAACCCATAATGCCAATTTGATTTTTATTTATGCCCCACTCTTTTGCAGTTGTGCGTACCAACCGAATGGCTTGCTGGGCATCCTGTAATGGTGCAAGGCTTTTATCAATATTGGTGG
>JAYVJU010000314.1:0-11011 GCA_043769035.1 Ferruginibacter sp. | reverse complement strand
TATACATGGTGGAGGAATGGATCTTGCTGCCACACACCATACCAACGAAATAGCGCAGAGCGAAGCTTGCTACCATACCAGCCCGGCTAATTACTGGATGCATACCAATATGCTAACCGTTAACGGCACAAGGATGAGTAAAAGTTTAGGCAATGGATTTTTACCAGAAGAATTATTTACCGGTAATCACCCATTACTGGAAAAAGCTTATGCGCCAATGACGGTACGTTTTTTTATGCTGCAAACGCATTACAGAAGTACATTGGATTTTAGTAACGAAGCACTGCAGGCAAGTGAAAAGGGATTGAAAAGGCTTTGGGATGCATATGAATTGTTGCAAAAAATGACGGTAACCAACGGGCAGGCAGCAACTGATACTGAGCTTGATGCTAAAGTGATAAACCTTATTGCAGGGTTTGACGAAAGCATGAATGATGATTTTAATACAGCAAAAGTGCTGGCCAATATGTTTGAGCTGGTGCCAATAATTAATTCGATAAAAGACGGGCTGATTAAAACAGATACCATTGCTGCTGCTACATTATTATTACTGCAGCAAAAATTTAAAGCCTATTTAGAAGATGTGTTTGGTTTGCAAAACGTAAGTGCAAACGACAATACCGCTTTAAGTGGCGTAATGGAGTTATTGATTGAGATACGTGCAGCAGCCAAGGCAAAAAAAGATTTTGCTACATCTGACAAAATCAGAAACCAGCTGGCAACATTGGGCATATCGGTAAAAGATGAAAAAGATGGCGGTGTAAGCTGGAGTGTGTAATAAATTTTTAAATAAACCTAAGCTGCCTCAATTTTTTGAGGCAGCTTTTTTTTGCTTCGCCTTAAATATTTGCCGGTTCACTCCCTAATAAATACAGTTTACGGAGATAGTTAAATCTATAGTGGTTGTTTTTTGTCATTACTTAATAAAAACAATCAATTATGAAAAAAAACACCCCGATTAAAAGTGTATTATTTGCAGCCTTATTAGGTGCAACATTCAGTTTGTCATCTTGCGAAAAAGATGATGACCCACAAGTAGTAACCAATACCATTACCGATGTGGTGGTGGCCAACGCAAGCTTTAGTGTATTAAAAGAAGCTGTAGTAAAAGCAAATTTAGCTACAACATTAAGCGGTGCCGGGCCTTTTACCGTATTTGCGCCAGATAATACTGCTTTTGCAAGTGCAGGTATTACCTCTTCAACTGTTACAGCATTAAGTGCTACACAATTAAGTGATTTATTATTGTACCACACCATTGGTTCAAAAATTCTGGCAGCGTCAGTGCCTGCAGGCCCCAATGCTAAAGTAATAACCGCCGGTGGAGATTCTGTTTTTGTAACTAAAAATGCAGCAGGTGTATTTGTAAATGGTATTAAGGTTGCGGTAGCAGATATTGCTGCTGACAATGGCGTTATACATCAGTTGTCAAAAGCGCTTAATAAACCATCGGGTAATATCGTAGCAACTGCTCAAGCCGCTGGGTCTGGTTTAGATTCTTTGGTAAAAGCCATTGTACGGGCAAATAACGCACCCGGTGGCGATCCCACTTTAATTAATACTTTAAGCACAGCAACAATTACAGTTTTTGCACCTACCAATGCGGCATTTACGCAACTATTAACTGCTTTAGGAACTAATAATATTGATAATATTCCTGTAGCTACTTTGCTGGCCGTATTGAGGTATCACGTAGTAGGTGGCAGAGCATTTTCATCAGATCTGGCAAATGGTAATTTAACCATGTTAGCCGGTGGCAATACCACCATCAGCTTAGCAGCAGGTGCAACCATTAGAGGAAATGGAAATGGCGGAATCGCATCAAATATTGTAGCTACAAACATTATGGCACGCAATGGTGTTGTACATGCTATCGACCGGGTATTATTACCATAATATGAAAAACTCAACTGCATCAACGGCGAACAATTTTTTGTTTTAGCCGTTGATGTTTTATTAAATAAACCGCTAAACATGTTTGCTAATAAATACAGGTATGTTTTTATAATAATTCTGGCCGCTTATACTTATTTAAATACGGTATTATGTGAGGTTTACAAATACTTTAATATCCCCATAGAATGGTATGTAGCTTTTGCCACCATTACAATAATTACACTGCTTGTTTGGGAAAGCAGCAGGTTGATTGAACCGGTGTTTAAAAAATTAATCGACCGGCAAAAAAACAAGATAAAAACGCTGGTGTTATTTTTTATTACTGGCAGTTTGTTTACCACCCTTATTACAGTTGGCGTAGTATTTTTTGTAAGTATGGGTTTACACAATTACAGCTTTAAGCAAACAATAATTCCGCTAAAACTAAATTTAATTTATGCCTGGCTGGCCAACCTGCTGTTTCATTTATTAAATGCCATTAAGTTTTATTTTACCGAGTATAAAACCAAATGGATGGAGGCCGAGGAATTAAAAAGAATATCGGCACAGGCAGAATTACAATTGGTAAAAAGCCAGATTAATCCTCATTTTTTATTTAATAACCTGAATGTACTGTCGGCATTAATTATGAAAAATAATGAAGAGGCCAATAAATTTATTGAAGAGTTTTCTAAAGTGTACCGCTATATTTTAAACAACCACGATAAAGAACTTGTAGATATAAAAACAGAACTGGAATTTATAAAACCCTATATCTTTTTATTACAAAAAAGATTTGCCGAGGGGCTGGATATAACTATTGAAGTGCCTGAAGCTTATGAAAAATTTTATGTAATACCTGCCTCTTTACAAATGCTAATAGAAAATGCCATTAAGCATAATGTGGTAAGCAAAGCTAAACCTCTGCATATTGATGTGCATATCAATGGCAACAATACCATTGTGGTATCTAACAATTTGCAGCTGCGGCAATCGGTAGATAGCTCTACAAAAATAGGATTAGCTAATATTATTAAACGTTACCAGTTGGTAAGTGGCAAAAATGTAACGGTAAAAAATGGTTCTACTGATTTTACTGTAGCGCTGCCACTGCTTACTTTAAATTAAAATGCGCCATGACAATTTTAATTGTAGAAGACGAACAATTAGCCCAGGAAAGATTACAGCTTTTACTAAAAGCTTACGACCAGGCTATAAACATTGTGGGCTGCCTGGAAAGCGTGGAGGAAACTGTACAGTGGCTTAATACCAAACCCCACCCCGATTTAATATTACTGGATATACATTTATCTGACGGGCAAAGTTTTGAAATTTTTAGGCGTACCACCACACAAAAACCCGTCATTTTTACTACAGCCTACGAAAACTATGCTATTGATGCTTTTAAATTATTTAGTGTAGATTATATTTTAAAACCCATAACAGCCGAAGGACTTGCTGCCGCATTAAACAAATACAAAAACTTAACAGCAGCATTTGCTCCTAAAGATTATCAGTTGCTGATGGAACAGGTTAAAGATAATTTTTCTATTAATTATAAAAGCCGCTTTTTAGCTAAAGTGGGCCAGCGTTTATTTTTTATTGCCGCAGCAGAAGTGGCTTACTTTGCTGCGGATAATAAAATTGTTTTTTTAATTGATAAAGAAGGCAACCGGTTTGTAATAAACACTACTATAGAAAAATTAGAGGCCGAATTAAATCCCAAAGATTTTTTCAGGCTCAACCGGAAAATAATTATTAATGCAGGCGCTATTGATCAGATAAAACCCTATCACAGTAACAGGCTTAAACTACAGGTAAAAGGTGTTCCTGTTGCTGAAGAAATTATTATAAGCCGGGAAAGAGTGGCTGATTTTAAACAATGGGCCGATACCTGATCCGTAATCTTACAATTTGAAAAATAATACAGAACTTAGGGCAAATTAATTGTAATGCTCCACGTTGCCCATTTATCTAAAGACAAAAAACTTAAAAAAATAATTGAGCTGCAGGAAGCTTATGTGCTGGTGAAGAGAAAAAATGTGTACCTGCATTTATGTACTTCTATAATGAGCCAGCAATTAAGTACTAAAGTTGCAGATGTTTTTCATAAACGTTTTTTAGCCCTGTACAAAACCAGGTCGCCAACAGCTGAACAAATTGCTGCAACACCTTTTGAAACATTAAGAGGCATCGGGCTGAGTAATGCCAAAGCCAACTATGTATTAAACGTGTGTAATTTTTTTATTGCAGAAAAAATTACAGATGCCCGGTTGTACAAAATGAGTAACGAAGAGCTGATCAAATATCTTAGCCAGATAAAAGGAGTTGGACAGTGGACAGTGGAAATGATACTGATGTTTACTTTAGGCAGGGAAGATGTTTTTCCATTAGATGACCTGGGCATACAGCAAGCCATTTGTAAATTATACAAGATAGATGCAGAAGACAAAAAGCTGATGAAAGAAAAAATGCTGGCTGCAGCAAAAAAATGGAGCCCTTACCGAACCTATGCCTGCCGGTATTTATGGGGTTGGAAAGATGCCACCCCCTCCGCCCCCTGAAGGGAAACCTGAGCGTAAAATAATTTGATTTTACTTTAGCAATTCAAACAGTAACAATTTTACAATTGGAGCAACAAAAAAATAATGTAACAATCTAAGTTCCCCTTTAGGGGACAGGGGCAATTGTTATCGCATTAATTATTTCTTCTAAATACTTTTTATCCGTTTCATCAAACTGGTTTAACAGTTCGCTATCCACATCCAGTACACCAATCACTTCATTATTACGGATGATGGGTACAACAATTTCTGATCTTGATAAACTGCTGCAGGCAATATGGCCTGGAAATTTCTCTACATCGGGCACAATTAAAGTAGCAGCCTGTTGCCAGCTGCTGCCGCAAACACCGCGGCCTTTTCTTATTCTTGTACATGCCACCGGTCCCTGAAACGGACCCAATACCAACTCTTTGTCACCCTGAGCTGAGCCGAGGGGCTTTACTAAATAAAAGCCTACCCAAAACCATTTGAATTGTTCTTTTAATGCAGCACAAATATTGGCAAGGTTAGCTGTTAAGTCGGGCTCTCCGTCTATCAACGCTTTTATTTGTGGTAATAAAGATTGATACACTTCTTCTTTATTGCCCTGTATAATAGTTAAGTCTTCTGCCATAAAATTATTTGTTGTATGCCGCTTTTAATTTGTTCAGCAGCATGGTTTTTAAGTCGTTGTTAATGAACGCTACATTAATTGCATTTACATTGGTGTTGTAAAAGTCGTCAGCTGTCCACCCAAAAGTATCGTGCAGTTTTTTATACTCCCTGTTTAAATCAATATTACAAATGGTTCTGCAATCGGTATTTACATTTATTGAAACACCGGCTTTGTATAATTTGTCTATCGGGTGATCTTTATAGGCATTGCAGATGTTGATCTGCACATTGCAGGTTGGGCAAAGCTCTAAATGAATTTTATGTTTTTGTAAATGTTGTACCAGCTCGGCATCTTCATAACTTCTTACACCATGGCCAATACGGGAAGGGCCAAAATGCGTTATTGTTTCCCAAACACTTGCTGCACCACTTGCTTCACCGGCATGTGCTGTACAGGGAATATTTTTTTCTTTTGCGTATTGGTAAGCTTTTATATGTGCATCAATCGGATAGCCTGCTTCATCGCCGGCAATATCAAAACCTGCCACACAGGTATTTTTAAATTGCTCTACCAGTTGTACAGTTTGCATGCTTTGTGATTCGTTATAATGACGAAGGGTGCATAAAATTAATCTTGCTTCAATGCCGGTTTCTTTAATGGCTTTTGCAGTGGCGGCTTCCGTTGCTTCAACCACTTCGTAAGGTGTTAATCCTTTTTCAATATGCAGCAATGGGGCAAAACGTATTTCGGCATACAACATATTATCGGCCTGCAACTGTTTAAAAAGATCCTGTACTACCAGTTGTAATTGTTCTTTGGTTTGCATTAACCGGAACCCTGTTACAGCCCTTGTTAAAAAATCAGCAAGATTGGTACATTTTTCAGGAGCAATATAGTTTTGTGTATAGTCTTCTTTTGTTACAGAAGGGTCAATGGTTGACACCACATCATAACTTAGAGAACAATCTAAGTGCAGGTGCAATTCAACTTTTGGTAAGAGTGAAAAATCCATGAATAATTTTTTTAGAAAAGCAAGTAAGATAATTTTTTTTCACTGAAATCGAAATCACCTTAACCGTGTACTGAGTCAGAGTTATAAAATTCTTTGCCAGCAATTTTATAAAGCTTCTTCTTCTTTCTTCAACTCCCTGTCAAACACAAAAGTTCCAAAAGGAAGTACTGAGGCAAAGCCTGCTTTTACCAGCCAGCTGAATGGTTTTTTAAAGCTGCCAAAAACTTCAAAGGCAAAATAAATAAAGCTTACAAATAAAACACCATGCACCCAGCCAAACATTTTTACTGCCTGCGGAAAATTAAAAAAATATTTTAACGGCATGGCCACTAATACCAATATTAAAAAAGAAATACCCTCTGCAATACCAACCATCCTGAAACGATGCAGTAATTTTTGTTTGTTTGTTTTTTCCATCTTTGTATTTCTCCCCCCTTTAGGGGGTTGGGGGGTGTCTAATAGTTAATTACCTGTTCTACAATTGCAGCCGGAATTTCCCGCCATTCATATTGCTGGTTACGCAGCTGTGGTTCAAAGCCTGCTTCTTTTATTGACTGTTGTATTGTGGTGCTGGTAAAACGATGCGGTGCACCTGCAGCACTCACCACATTTTCTTCAATCATAATACTGCCAAAATCGTTGGCGCCGGCATTTAAACAAATTTGCGCTACCTGCTTACCAACAGTAAGCCAACTGGCCTGTATGTTTTTTACATTCGGCAGCATTATCCTGCTCATGGCAATCATGCGGATGTATTCTTCGGCAGTAGTTAAATTATGTACGCCACGTATTTTAGCTAAAAGTGTATCCACATCCTGGAAGGTCCATGGAATAAAAGCTAAAAAACCTTTTGCATTTTCGGGTTTACGGCTCTGTACCTCTCTTATTTTTACTAAATGTTCAAAACGCTCCTGCAATGTTTCTACATGGCCAAACATCATGGTGGCACTTGTGGTAATATTTAATTTATGTGCTTCATGCATAATATCGAGCCATTCCTGTGCACCACATTTTCCTTTGCTGATGAGGCGGCGTACCCTGTCGGTTAAAATTTCTGCACCTGCGCCGGGCAGACTGTCCATACCGGCTGCTTTCAAAGCCATTAACACTTCACGGTGTGTACTTTTTTCCAGTTTGGTAATATGTGCAATTTCCGGGGGGCCAAGTGTATGTAATTTAATATTGGGGTAAAGGCTTTTTAATTCGCTGAACAAATTCACATAAAAACTCAATCCTAATTCAGGATGATGCCCGCCCTGCAACAATAACTGATCGCCACCAAACTTAATGGTTTCTTCAATTTTTGTTTTGTAGGTTTCAATATCGGTAATGTATGCTTCGGCATGGCCGGGTATGCGGTAAAAGTTACAGAATTTACAATTGGCAATACATACATTGGTGGTATTTACGTTGCGGTCAATCTGCCAGGTTACTTTACCATGCGGCACCTGTTTTTTGCGTAATTCATCTGCCACATACATCAGTTCCGTCAGTGCAGCATTTTCAAATAAAAATATGCCTTCTTCAACTGAAAGAAATTTAAAGTCGAGGGCTTTTTGATATAGATCATTTAATTGCATAAAAACCTTTTGTGTAATAAACAACAAAAGTACATCCATTAGGTTGTATATTTATTATCTGCTTGTATGAGAAAATTTTACTGCATATTATTTACTGCCATTTACCTGTTATTGAATAATTGCTGCAGTGCCCAGGAAATACTTTCTCAGCCAGAGGCAAAACTGCTTACAAAGTTCCAGTTTAAACAATATAGCGGCGGTGTAATGATTATCCGGGGAACGTTTGGCGACTTACCCGATTCGCTCAATTTTATTTTAGATACCGGCAGCGGTGGTATTTCATTAGACTCTACCACCTGTGCCGAATATAATATTCCGCTTGTAAAAAGCGACACCACTATTACCGGCATTGGCGGCATACGCAAAGTACCCTTTGCATTTGATGCAACATTACATCTGCCCAATCTTGATGTTAAGCACCTTAATTTTCATGTAAATAATTACGAAGTATTAAGCAGTGTTTACGGCGAAAGAATTGATGGCATTATTGGGTATAGCCTTTTCAGCAGGTATATAGTGGCAGTTAATTTCGACAGTACCACAATAGAAGTGTACAGCCCCGGAAAAATTAAGTATCCAAGGGTTGGTACCACGCTGCACCCGGTTTTTACTGCATTACCCATACAATGGTTAAATATAAGAGATAATAAAAAACTGGGGTATAATTTTTATTTAGACACCGGCGCAGGTCTTTGTTTTTTAATGAGCGAACAGTTTGTAAAAGACAGCAGCATATTGCTCAGCCGCCGTAAGCCTGTATTAACACAGGCGCAGGGCATGGCAGGCAAACTGCAAATGAGGCTTACGGTGGTAAAAGAAATTAAAATAGGACCGTATCGTTTTAAAAATGTGCCTGCTTATTTATATAAAGATGATTATAATGTAACCTCGTATCCTTTTACCGGCGGCCTGCTGGGTAACGATCTGTTACGGCGTTTTAATATGATATTCAATTACCCCAAAAGAGAAATTCATTTATCACCCAATAATCATTTCAACGAATCTTTTGATTATGCCTACACCGGGCTGGGCATGTATTATGTTGATGGAAAAATAATTGTTGAAGATGTTATTGAAGGCTCGCCTGCTGCCAAAGCCGGTTTTAGGGAAGGTGATGAAGTATTTGCCGTGGGTACCAACTTCTCTCATAGCATTATGGCCTACAAAAATATTTTACAAACCCCCAACGAAACAGTAAAAGTAGTTGTAAAAAGAGGCGAACAACTTACCATGCTTTATTTACATACCATGAGTATAAGATAAACCGCATTTACCAATATAATCAACCCTTACCTTTGCAGCATGATTCAGTTTGAAAGATTTGTTTTAGCCAATGGATTAAAAGTATTGGTGCATGAAGATAAAAGCACCCCGATGGCAGTGGTAAATGTGTTGTATGATGTGGGAGCCAGGGATGAAAATCCACAAAAAACAGGCTTTGCACATTTGTTTGAACATTTAATGTTTGGCGGCAGCATAAATATTCCATCTTATGATGAACCCCTGCAGGTGGCCGGCGGCGAAAACAACGCTTTTACCACCAACGACCTTACCAATTATTATTGCCAGTTACCGGCAGAAAATATTGAAACTGCTTTTTGGCTCGAAAGCGACAGGATGTTATCCCTTGCTTTTGGAAAAAAGAGTTTAGAGACACAGCGTAAAGTGGTATGCGAAGAATTTAAAGAGCATTACATTAACAAACCTTACGGTGATGTTTGGAAAAAAATAAGAGAGCTGGCTTATACCACACACCCTTACCGCTGGATGACGATCGGTAAGGAATTAAGCCATATTGAAACTGCCACACTGGAAGATGTAAAAGCCTTCTTCTTTAAACATTATACCCCATGCAATGCTATTTTAGTTGTTGCAGGTAATATTACAGTTGACCAGGTAAAGGCTTTGGCAGAAAAATGGTTTGCACCAATTGCGCCGGGAGAAAAATATGAACGCAACCTGCCACCCGAGCCTAAACAAACAGCACCACGTACGGCCGAAGTAAAAGCAGATGTTCCTTTAGATGCCCTGTATAAAAACTGGCATATTTACTCCCGTACCGATATGCGGTATTATACGGTTGACCTGATTGGTGAAATACTGGGCGGCGGTGCTTCTTCCAGGTTATACCAGGCACTGGTAAAAGAAAAACAACTGTTTAGTAATATTGAGTGTTACCATATGGGCAGTACCGATACGGGCTTACTAACCATTGAAGGCAAACTAGTAAAAGGAGTAAGTATGGCAACTGCCGAAGCTGCAATTAATACAGCAATAGATCTTTTTATAAAAGAAGGTATTACAGCAAGGGAATTGGAAAAAGTAAAGAACAAAACAGAAAGCATGATGGCTTTTGAAGACATGAGTGTAATGAACCGTGCCACCAGTATAGCCATGTATGAATTGCTGGGTGATGCTGATTTAATTAATAAAGAACTGCAACGCTACCAGGATGTAACAGCCGAACAACTTGTTGAAGAAAGCAGGATAATTTTTGATGAAAATAACTGCAACACATTATACTATTACTCTAATAATTAATTGTAAATTTGAGTAAATACCATGTTATGGGAACTGTAAAAATTAATAAACTAAAAAAAGAGATAGAAACAATATCATCAGGGCTTTCTTCCGCAGATGCACAACATATATTTTATGATATTGTTTTTAAAAAAAAGGTAGAGGAAGGTTTGAAAGAAGCTGATGAAGGAATGGTTTCAGATTGGAATGATTTTAAAAAAGAAATGCGGTCATGGTACAAGTCAAAATAACTTCTAAGGCAAAAAAAGATATTAAAAGTATTTATAAATACATTCTCCGGGACTCTTACCAAAATGCTGAAATGGTTGCTGAAGCAATTATCAGAAAAATTGAAACCCTGAAAAAACAACCTTCTATTGGAAAAATGGTTAAAGAATTCAACAATCCGGTTATAAGAGAGTTGAAGCTTTTTAAATTCAGAATTATTTACCGCACTAAAACACCTTCATTTGTAGAAGTAATTACCATCCAGCACAGCTCAAGGCTATTAAATAACAACCCTCATTTAAAAGAGTTTTTCGAATAATTATATGTTAAACAGAACCATTGCGCCCCCGATAAAAGATGCTGTTGAATTTAACCTCCAGTTAAAACCCTGCGAAAACTTTACACTCGATAATGGTGTACCGGTTTATACGGTTGATGCAGGCACACAGGAAGTGCTGCAGATGGAAATGGTGTTTTATGCAGGCAATTGGTTTGAACAGCAAAAAATGATTGCCGGCACTACCAATTATCTTTTGAAGAACGGCACCACCACAAAAACAGCTTTTGAGATAAATGAAGAGTTTGAATATTATGGAGCTTATTGCAAAAGAGCTTGTTTTAACGAAACAGCGGTCAT
>JAYVJU010000313.1:0-5460 GCA_043769035.1 Ferruginibacter sp. | reverse complement strand
AAATGAAACATTGCTTCCATTGGTATTTTAGTTTTCTACAACTGTGGATTAATTAAATAAAAAAAGAGACTGCCCTTTTGAGACAGCCTCTTCTTAATTGCTATTATTCCCAAAAAAACTATATTGCCGGATCGGCCGGAGTACTTGTGTTGTTATCCCTCTCTGTTAAAGGGTAAGGATAAAATGTTCTGTTCCTTTCTTCGTTTGCTGCATTGGGTGCAGGCCTTGCAAACCTTCTTGCATCTTCCAGCTCCATGCCACTAAAAAATAATTCTATTCTTCTTTGTTTGTAAATATCATTCAGCAAATCAACTGTAGTTAATGGACCTGAATAAGCAGCCTGGCTTGCACCAATGCCATAAATATCTGTTGTTTTAGTTCTTACTATATCCAAAGCTGCTTTAGAAGGCCCGAAAGAACCTTGTCTTGCTAAATTTTCTGCAACAATTAAACTCATTTCGCCGGGTAAATAAACCGGGTAAGATGTTGTTGTTATGGCTGCAAAACCTTTCATTGGATAAATGCCTCCAACTTTGCTGATGTAAAAACCAATACGTGGATCTGTTGCTGCAGGCACAGGAGCTAATCCATTTTTTAATCCTAATGTAGAATCAATTGCACCGTAAACATTTTGTGTAAAATTTAATTCCCCCAACGGATTGGTTGTTGTTGCTGTAAACCTGAACTCTGATTTTACTGTTAAACTTGCAGCCTGTGCATTTGTAATTGCTTTATTGCCACTTGCAGCATTGTATGTACCTGTTGCCATGCTATGCATATTATAATAGCGTGCCAGTAAGGCCTTAACAGTATTCTTAACATCAATACCTGCAGACACCCTTGACAAAAATTTTGCACTTGGTGTAATAGTGGCTAAATCTGCGTCTGCACTTTCTAAAACAGTTATTGCTTTTTGTATAGCATCAATACGGGGAGAGAAGCTTGCATTAAGCCCTTTGGTTAAAGGTATTTGCTCAAAAAACTGCGCCATGGTACCTAAACTTAAAGCGTAAAAAATACTGGCATAAGCCTTCAATCCTACTCTGTCAGTTGGATCGGCAGCAACAGCAAGATTATCTAACACGGTTTCTGCTTCAACTTTCAATAATAAATTCTGTGTCCACAATTGTGTTGAAATAGAATTGTTTGGTTGCAAAGCACCTTTACCGGTTTGGGCAGCAGCCTCCGCAGTATTACCTGCATTTAAAGTATTTAATGCATATACACTATATGCTCCGCCAATTGGGGCATTGTATAAAGGGCTTTGCCTGCCAATGGTAAATCTTCTTTGCAAACCAGCGCAAAGATTCATCAGCGCATCTGCATTTGTAGTAACGCTGGGTACCGAGCCTGCACTTGGATTAATGTACTCCTTATTGCAGGAAGTAAATATGCTGCAATTTGCTGCCAATAAAAAAACAATGAGTATTTTATTTATTATCTTTTTCATTTTATTACAGTTTATTTAATTAAAAAGTTGCTTTAAATGTTAACTGAAATGTTTTGGGAATAGGTACATTTCCAAAATCAATTCCCCTTAACACCGCACTGTTACCACCTGCATTTGTTTCAGGATCGTAACCATCATAAGTATCCCAGCTTATTAAATTTCTTCCCACAACAGAAACTGAAGATGATTTAATAAACTTAGCCAGCATTGGTAATTGATATGATAAAGCAATCTCTCTTAACTTAATATAAGACCCACTCTCTACCCGCCATTCTTCTGTTGCATATATACTCCAGATATATCCTCTTGGCAATTGGCCTTTTGCCTCTTTCTCGGCATAGTCGCCAATACCAACACCCTGCCTTGTCCTTCTGTCGGCATTAAAAACTTCCTGCCCCAATGCGCCATCAATTAAAAAACTGAATGATAATTTTTTATAGTCTAAATTATTACTCAAACTTAAAATCCATTCAGGGTTAGGATCACCGATTACTTTTCTGGCCAGGGTTGTACCTGTCGTGGTAGCTGCTATCGGTCTGCCACCAGCATCTAAACTTAAGTTGCCATTTGCATCACGTACAAAATAGTTACCAAAAAATGCACCGAGTGGATAACCGGCTAATATTACAGATGGTGATCCGCCGTTATTATCTAATGTAAGTGGCGCAATTTGAGATGATGATGTAACTAAGTTTTTATTATGACTTAAAGAACCATACAATGTCCAGTTAATATTTTTTGTTTGAACTGGATTTGCATTAATGCCAAGTTCCCATCCTTTGTTGGTAAGGTTACCTACATTTTCAAACCTGCTGGTACCCCCGCTGCTGGGAGCCAGTGTTCTTTGCACCAACAGAGAGTTATCAATTATCTTTTTATTATACACAGTTAATGCCAGCCCTAACCTGCTTTTTAAAAAAGATAAGTCAGCTCCAAACTCAAATTCACTTGCTCTTTCCGGTGCAACTATTTCGTTACCTAAGGCTGTATTAAGATTATATGTTGCCAGGCCATTTATACTGCTTGCCGTATAATTGGTAAACCTTCCATAAGTATCAATACCGGTAAGGTTGCCAGCCTGGCCCCAGCTAGCCCTGACCCTTGCAGAATTAAACCAGTTCATTTTTGCATTCTCCCAAAATGCCATATCGCTTATATTCCAGCTTGCACTTAATTTAGGATAAAAATAGGTTCGGGTATCTGTAGGAAAAGTTGTACTTCCGTCAATTCTGCCGGCAGCAGTTAAAAAGAAAATATTATTGTATCCAAAAGTTTCCTGGGCAAATCCGCCGAACACCTGCCTTCTGTCATCGGTATATCTTATTGGTAATACAACAGCAGCACCATTGATGGTTGAAATACCATTCTGCATATCCCTGCCTTCATTAAACAAACCGGTTATTTTTTGGTATTGATGATTAAAACCAACAGTTGTTAATGAGGTTAGCTTATTAAATTTTGTACTGTAAGAAACGTTAAAATCGTTATTGATTGCAAAGGTATTTACCAAAGCACTTGCTGCATAACCCAATCCTTCCTGTGCTGATATATAGGGATACCGTTTGATAGCATTATTACCTTCCTGTGCAATATTATCAATACCCAGGATGTAATCTATACTTAACCCTTTTGCAGGTTTTATTTTTATTTGCAGGTCGCTGATGGTTCTGTTAACTGCCTGTGTTAAACTCATGTCGTTAATAACACTTAAAGGATTAACCCTTGTAGGCTCAACACCTTTTAAATTACCCGAAGCATCCCTCTCTGTAATATTGTATAAATTATTGGTAATATTTACAGAGTTGATAGGACTCCAGAAAACGTTACCATTAGGTTTTTCGTTACTAAAACTGTTTGTGTAAGCTACTCCGCCAAGTATGGTAAGGTATTTATTTACGGTTTGCTCAATTCTCGATTTAAAGTTGAACCTTCTGAAATCGGTACCAATAATTATTCCTTCATTTTTATAATAACCGCCGGAAAAATAATATTTTGTTTTATCGCTGCCGCCGCTTAACGAAATATAATTATCAGTTCCCAGGCCTTTATGAAAAATATTATCCTGGTAATCGTAACGGGTTACATCTACTAAATCAGTTGCCAATGTACGTGGAGTACCATCGGGCCTTGTATAGGTAATTGTAGCACCTGTATATGGTGTTGGTGATGTAGATGCGTTACTGATATTACCAAGACGTAAACCTGCAGTACCAAATTGTTTACCATATGTAGTAATATAAACCCGTTTACGCAAAGCATTTGAAATAAGACTGGTGCTGAAATCAATTTTCATTTGGCCAACTTTTCCTTTTTTAGTTGTTATTAAAACAACACCGTTGCTTGCCCTGCTGCCATAAATAGCTGATGCAGCTGCGCCGGGAATAACATCCAGTTTTTCAATATCATTGGGGTTGATATCGGCCATACGGTTGGTGCCAATTTCGGCTCTGCTGCCGGCAGGTACATTTAAGTTGGTAACGTTGGTGGTAGAATTATTTACAATCACCCCATCTATTACATACAAAGGTTCGGAGCTACCGCTGATAGTGCTGGTACCTCTCATACGTACCGAAATACCACCGGATGGATCGCCACTGGTTTGTGTTATTTGTGCCCCGGCAACCTTTCCCTGCAATGCAGCACCAATATTACCGCTACCGGTATTTTGTAATTGTTTTGCACTTACAGAGTTTACGGTATTACCTAATTGTTTACGTGTTTGAGTTAACGACGATCCGATAACCACTACTTCATCCATTCCCAATGCATCGTTTTGCAGTTGTGCATTAGCACTAACATCTGCATTATTACTTACCGTAATAGTTTGCTCCACACTTTTAAATCCAACACCCGAAAAAACCAGGGTGTATTTACCCGGTTTAAGCGAAGCAGTAAGCTGGTAACTTCCGTCGCTTCCGGTGAATGTACCAGCATTATCGTTTTTTACAGAAACAGAAACACCGGCAACAGCTTCACCTTTGTTATTGGTAATCTTACCGGAGATCTTTACCTGCGCCTGCGTGGTAAAGGCAAACAGGTTTAACAACAGAAAAAAGCAAAGCCATTTCTGTTTAATTAGTTTTTGTGAAATAAAGTTTCTCATGTTGCATTTTTTTTGTTTTAAAAAATTGTTTTTAGATAATTGTCAATCCACTTTTATTATAAGGTTTTAATATTTTATCATTTTCATCTAATTCGGTAATTAAAATATCAATTTCATTTATTTCGCAAATACGTATTGGTTGTGTTGAATTTAATTTTTCTGAAATGGTAAGCGATACCACTTTCTCCGATGCTTCTATCATGGCTTTTTTAACCTGTACAACTTCCCAGTCATTATCAGTTAGTCCATGTTCCAGGCTCAATGCATTGGTACCTACAAAACATATATCAGCTTTTATCTGTTTTATCTTTGCGATAGCCTCTCCACCAACAGTTATCTGCGAATTTTTTGATAGTTTATCGCCGATAATTATCACATCTATATTTGGGTGATGCATATACTCTATTGCTGAGGGCAAACTTCCGGTAATAAAAGTTGCATGCAGGTTTTCGGGCAATGCTTTGGCTAACTCAATAATAGTTGTACCACCGCTGGTAAGCACAAACATGCCGTCTTTTATAAGGGTAGCTGCTTTTTGAGCAATTTTTTTCTTATTCTCTATCGCATAAACTTTTGATGAATTAAAGGAGCTGTGAAAAGATTTGGATAAAGCTCCCCCGTGTACTTTTATTAATTTGTTGTGGTCCGACAATTCCTGTAAATCTCTTCTTATGGTATCTTCCGAAACATTTATAACGGTACTTAAATCACTACTTAAAACACGGTTGTGTAAGTTTACATTATGCAGAATAAAAGCTTGACGTTCTTTTTTAAGCATGGTAGTCTTTGTGGTAAAACAGGATTGTAAGATAGAAAAAATGTTTAATCCTGCAAAATATTGCATCATTTTTTTATAAATACAGCAGAAATCCGCAACTTTGGGTTGCAGGAGTTACAGCAAAACAAA
>JAYVJU010000312.1:0-2404 GCA_043769035.1 Ferruginibacter sp. | reverse complement strand
GCTATTGCAGCAATCTGCTGTTTTTTCGTTGAACGCAAAAAGTGATTTTGTAAGTAACCGTCCGCCATTGGCACAAAGAAAATTTACCAGCGATGCTGTGGAAGCTGCTATTGTACGTATTAAAAAGCAAATTGCAAATCCAGAGTTAGCATGGCTGTTTGAAAATTGTTTCCCCAATACATTGGATACCACAGTTGATTTTGAAATCATCGATGGCAAACCCGATACTTATGTTATTACAGGTGATATTGATGCCATGTGGTTACGTGACAGTACTGCACAAGTTTGGCCTTACTTGCCTTTAATAAAAGAAGATAAAAAACTTAAGGAATTAATAAAAGGGGTTATCAACCGGCAGACAAAATGTATTTTGTTAGACCCTTATGCAAATGCTTTTTATAAAGATGTAAATAAAGAAAGTGAATGGAAGAACGATATTACTACAATGAAGCCGGGCATACATGAACGTAAGTGGGAGATTGACAGTTTGTGTTATCCCATAAGGCTGGCGCATGGTTACTGGAAACAAACCGGCGATACCAGTTTATTTGATAACAATTGGAAAGAAGCCATGAGACTGGTGCTACAAACATTTACAGAGCAGCAGCGTATGAATGATAAGGGACCCTACAGTTTTCAACGCACTACTGCCTGGGCAACAGATGGTGTGCCATTAAGCGGCTATGGCTACCCGGTAAAACCCTGCGGATTAATTGTATCCACCTTTAGGCCAAGCGACGATTGTACTTTACTGCCTTATTTAATACCCGGCAATATGTTTGCAGTAGAAGTGTTGGGATATATGGCAACAATACTTTCGCTACCTGCGGTAAACGATACTGCACTTGCTGCAAAAGCAATACAATTGCAACAGCAGGTAAAAAAAGGGTTGAAAGAAAATAGCATTATCAATCATCAAAAATTTGGAAAAATAATTGCCTTTGAAGTAAACGGTTATGGCAGTTTCCACATGATGGATGATGCCAATGTTCCATCTTTGTTATCATTACCTTACCTGGGGGCAATATCTCCCGGGGATCCGCTGTATCTTAATACCCGTAAAGTTGTACTCTCAGCAAATAACCCGTTTTTTTATAAAGGCAAAGCAGGCGAAGGTATTGGCGGGCCACATACCGGTGAAGATACCATTTGGCCAATGAGTATCATACTAAGAGCCATTACAAGTGTTGATGAAAGGGAAATTAAATCCTGCATCAGCACTTTACTTAAAACACATGCAGGTACTGGGTTTATGCATGAGTCGTTTCATAAAGATGATGCAGCAAAATTTACACGTAAATGGTTTGCCTGGGCCAATACTTTGTTTGGGGAATTAATTATGCATACAGCAGTAAAATATCCCAGACTGCTGCTGGCAAAAACGGTTTAGGTTTCAGGTAATTTATGAAGGGGAAAAATTACAAATGCTTAACTTTAGTAACCATATTAAAAGCATTATGAAAAATAAAATACTGATAATTGTTTTGCTTTTTGTTTGCGGTATTACCGTCTTTATTTCATGCTTAAATAAAAATACAAACGGGCAAAATGATTTACCCGAAACTGTAAGCTATAATTTTCATATCCGCCCCATATTATCAGATAAGTGTTTTAAATGCCATGGCCCCGATGCCAATAAAAGGGCAGCTAACTTAAGATTGGATATTGCCGAAAATGCATATGCACCACTTACAGAAACCAAAGGCGCTTTTGCCATTGTACCCGGCAAGCCCGACAAGTCGGAATTATACAAAAGAATTATTTCTGATGATACTTCATACATGATGCCATCGCCTGAAGCACATTTAGGCGCATTGTCAGCAAATGAAATTGCTTTATTTAAAAAATGGATTCAACAAGGGGCAAAATATGAAAAGCATTGGGCATTTATTCCGCCACAAAAAAAACCATTACCAAAAACAGCAAATAAAGAATGGGTAAAAAATGAGATTGATTATTTTATACAAAGTAAGCTGGAAGAAAAAGGGTTAACACCTGGTGAAGAAGCCGACAAAGAAAGATTGCTTAAACGGGCGGCATTGGATATTACAGGGCTGCCCCCATCAATTGCAATGATGGATAAATTTTTAAATGACGATGCTGCTGATGCTTATGAAAAAATAGTTGATGAACTGTTAAGTACGCCGCAATATGGAGAAAAGATGGCGGTGCATTGGTTAGATGTGGCAAGGTATGCCGATAGCTACGGTTACCAGGATGATAATATAAGAACACAATGGCCCTGGCGGGATTGGGTAATTTATGCGTTTAATAAAAATATGCCCTATAACCAATTTGTAAGCTGGCAGATAGCTGGTGATATGTTGCCCAATGCCAGCAAAGAACAAATACTGGCTACAGGTTTTTTCCGCAATCATAAATATACCGAAGAAGGCGGTGTGGT
>JAYVJU010000311.1:0-4851 GCA_043769035.1 Ferruginibacter sp. | reverse complement strand
ATGTAATTCTATTTGGTTAATCAGGATCGTTGGATAAATTTTGATTGATATTGTTGTAACATGTATCAATCAACTTCTAACACAAAGATATATCGCCGGTAGCTGTTGTGGTAGCGCAAAACTGCCCTTTGTTTTCAGCAGCGTAATTACTGTGGCAATCGTATAATTTCAAAAAAAGGTATCGTAATACTACGTATGTTGTTATCCTGCAGTATAGCCTGCAGGTATAAACTAACGTATCAGCAGCACCGTACCCTGCTTTTGCACCTGTTGCTTATTGCTGGGTTTGGTATAGTTCACCATCCACACATATGCACCCGGCAAAGGTTTATCAGCACGGGCCCTTCCATCCCAGCCCTGCAAAGCATCTTTGGTAAAGTAAATTTTTTCGCCGTAGCGGTTAAAAATGGTCATACTGTAGTCCTGCATATCGCAGGCATGCAGTGGGCGGAAGTTATCGTTAACCCCATCGCCATTAGGAGTAAAAGCATTTGGTAATAACAGGGTACATGGGCAGGCGTCAAAAATAATATTCATATCTGCCGTATCTCTGCCGCAACCGTTTTGGGCAATTATGCGGTATAAGCCTGTTGTGGTTGCAGTAAAGTTTCCACCCACAGTTCCGTTCTGCCAGGTATAGTCTGCGGCATTTGCTGTTGGCCTGATAATAAAAGTTTCGCCCTGGCATAAGGCAGTATCGCCTGGTAATTCTAATTGTAAAGTATCATTAAACACTACATTCAGGCTGTCTTTAAATATACAATGCCCAACCGTTGCCGTTACCGCATAAAAGCCGGGCTTATAAATAAAGTAGGTAGATTGGTTGGTATTGTTCTGGTCATCCCTTTGCGGAGGTATCGATTCCCATTTATAAATACCTGTACCAAAATCTGCATCCAGTACCAGTGTAGTACCCTGGCAAAGTGCAGTATCATTAAAGTTTAATTGCTTATCGCCACGGTACCTAACAATCATCGTATCCACCACTTCGCATTGTTTACCAATGCTTGCAAATACCCAATAACGGCCCTGGCCGTTGATGGTAATTACCGAGTCCATATCAATATTATAATTCACATCATCATAAACATCAAGCCCTTTACTGCTCCATGCATAAGCTGTAGCTCCAGGCGCATGTGCTGTTAAAGTAAAAATTTCCCTTGGGCACAGTAAAGTATCGGGGCCTAAATAAAATGCCGGTGCTGCAGTGTTACTGAAGGTGATATTAACCGTATCGCTGTAAGCGCCGCAACCGCCAACATTAATATTGGCAATGTATTGCCCGCCGGGTGCTGTTACCGGCAACTGTGATTGTGCAAAATTTAAATCGGTACCATTTAATAACCATTGATAGCTGGCATTTTCGCTGGCTGCACTTAAGGTCAATTGCTCACCCTGGCATAATATATGATCTCTTCCTAAATCAAGATTAGGTTCTCTTGTAAAAAAAACACCAATGGTGTCTGTTACCGGGCAACCATTAATTTTTACAGTATAGGCACCTGTTTGTTTTACTTCCAAAACAGATCCTTTGGTTAAAGTATCGTCATTCCATTCGTATAGTGCGTTGGGTACAATGGGTGCATTAAGAATATAAGTACCGGTATCGCCACATAAAAAAACATCGGGACCAAAATTGTAAGCCACCGGAAATACAATTATCAACGTATCGGTTAAATCAATTGTACCTGCACCCGGATCAACCACATGCAATGTAACAATATAAGTACCCGGTGTATTGTAAGTATGTAAAGGTTGCTGAATACCATTGGCAGTATTCAGTAAGCCGCTTGCAATATCTCCAAAATTCCATCTAACCGTATCGGGAAATTGTGACGTTTCAAAAACAGTGGAATTAAAAATTACCGGCGTACCTGCACAGGTTGAACTGGGCTGTATTACATAAGTAATCTGCGCTGTTAATTGTCCGGCTGCAAAAACCGAACTTATAAAAAAAACTATGGACAGGAATCGCTTCATCTGGTTTATTTTAAAATCTGTTCAGGGTTTACATTTATCATCTAACTTTTAGCATTGGCCGCACCTGCTGCAAACTGCCGTTTTGTAATCTTGCGTAATACACACCACTTGCTAAAGTGCCACTGTTAAATGTAACGGTGTAGGTACCTTGTGCATACACTTTGTCGGCCAGTGTAGCAATTAACCTTGCCGTGGTATCAAATACCTGTACCAATGTGTGGCCGCCGTTTGATTTAAATGTGATTTTTGTTGAGTTGGTAAATGGATTGGGATAATTGATAATTAAATTATCGCCCAGGTTATTCAACTCCTGCATATCCATATTACATGCCGTGGATTTTATTACCGGCAGATATTGATAATTTTTCAGTAACACCGTATCCACATCCTGCGGTGGTAAACAAAACCAATCCCGTAAAATGGTTGAATACACCGAACGGAAATCATATTGCATCGGCACATTATCAATAGCCTGGTTACTTGCAGGTATATCGGGATTTTTGCCAAGAATACCCTGCTTTACACTATCGCCAAATAAAAATACAGGTTGTGCAGCGCCATGATCGGTACCTAAACTTCCATTGCTTTGCATACGGCGTCCAAATTCTGAAAACGTCATTCCTAATACACGTTTTGAAACACCTAAGAATTTAAGATCGGCGCTGAATGCTGCAATAGCATCGGACACCTGTTTTAATAAAGCACTATGGCTGCCGGTTAAAGTATTACCGCCATTTACCTGCCCCGCATGTGTATCAAAACCACCCATGCTTACCATGTAAATTTTAGTTTTTAATCCGCCAGCCACTAATTTAGCAACCGCTTTTAATTGCGACGCTAAATAATTATCTGAAGGATAAGCTGCCTGCTGCGGCACTTTTGCTGCTGCAGCTTTAATCACTTCTGCATACTTATTGGTTTGCCTTGCAATAGTGCGCAGGTAAGTTAACTCTACGCCACTTGGTGTATTGGGTGCAGGGTCTTGTATGGCATCAATTAAATCATAAAAATTAAGGTTCTCATCAATAGCCAATGCATCAAAACCTGTTGGGCTTAAAAATGTTGGTGATAACACCGAACCAATTTGTAATGCTAACGGATCGGGCATAGCATCATTAGGAAAACCAATTGGGTAATTAGGATACTGGTGATTTAAATAGCGGCCAGCCCATCCTGTTGATAAATATTGTTCCGAGTCGGCACCGGTTAACCAGATATCCATAGAACGAAAATGCGAACCATTTGGCGAGGGATAACCTACTGCCTGTATAGCACACAATTTTTCTTCGTTATACATTTGCTGCATACCGGTTAAAGCAGGATGCAGGCCCGATTTAATATTGTTGTTTACTCGTAATACCCTGTTTTCCGGTATAGCAATATTTGTTCTTATGCGATTGTAGTCAGCATAAAAATCTAAAGGGATGATAGTGTTTAAACCATCGTTACCGCCAGACAGTTGTATCAACACCAACACATGGTCGTTATCGGCAGCACCAAGGGCTTGTAAAAATGGTGAGTTGCCCCAGGCTTTTACAGATAAACCACCCAGTATAGAAGGTAGTACTGCGCCTTGCATGGCTTGTTTTAAAAAAGATCTGCGTTGCATAGTAGTGGTATTGGATGGTTTAACATAAATGATATTCCGGCAGGTTCATAATGTATTTATAAAGCGCTTTTAAGCGGTTTATAACTATTGCTTTTGTACCTGTATTTGATGGGTTGGCTTTATAGGCATCCCATGCATCTGTCCAGTAATGATCCTGCGTTTGTCCGCTTAATAAAATAGAGCGTTTGATAAACTCCTTTCCGCTTTCAGACAAAGGATAGCGGAATAATATTTCGAGTGATTGTGTAATTAAAAGATTGGGATCGCCGGGGTTGGGCAATTGCTCAGCAAATGCTACCGGGTCAATAACAATAGTTTGATTGTTACTCATAATACCATCGGCAATCATCCGGTCGGTAAAAACAGTACGCCTGGTGTAGGTGGCGGTGTTTACCCACAATTCATGAAAAGCGGGTTCCTGGTAATACGCATACCAGCCGGCTACTTCAGGTATTGCACCAAGCTCCTGCTGCATTTCTGCCGCTTCGTTTTGAATGCTTTGCCAAACAGCATAGGTGGCTTCGTTATCAGCTGGGTTTGGAAATTGCACATTAAACTCGTTACACAGATCAATTACAAAATCCAACGGGCTTTTTATTATACAAGCCGATGAATATACCAGGTCGTAAAAATGCCGGCTCTTAAATAAGGTTGCCAATACCGGCTGAATATTAAAATTGTTATTTTTAAAAATTTGCGCAAGTGGTGTGATAATGGTTTGTTCAATATCATTATCAATTTTATAATAAATAAAGTAGCGGTAAATTTTTCTGCAGATATGTTTTGCCAGTTCATCCTGTGCAAAGATCATGTTGAGTAATTCATCTACTTCATTTGCACCTGCTGCCCCGCTGTAACCGGTAATAATTTTATTGCTGTAAAAAGAAGAAAATTCTTTATTGGTGGCATCATGTTTTCCTGCATCAAAAAAATAAGTGAATGTAACAGGATTAACGGTGTGCCCGGTAAGTACCAGTGCTGCCGTCTTCACATCGTTTTCTGTATATTTTGAATTAGAGCCTTTACCAACGGTATATAATTCCTGTAATTCCCTTGCATAGTTTTCGTTAGGAGAACCTTTTACATTACTATCGCCATTTAAAAAAAACAACATAGCAGGATCGAGGGTAATTGCTTTGGTAAGATTTTTAAAATTACCCAAGGCATGTTGCCTTAAAGTAAGATAATGATCGTACCAAAAACGGGCTTTAATTTTATCTGTTGAAATATCTGTATTGGTGGCAAAATGATTATGCCAGAAC
>JAYVJU010000310.1:0-22010 GCA_043769035.1 Ferruginibacter sp. | reverse complement strand
TAATACTTGAGTTTGCACCTACAGTGGTTTGTATTGTTCTGGCAGGTGTGGTGGGCAGTAAAATTGCCAGCGAACTGGGCAATATGAGGGTAAGTGAACAGATTGATGCGTTGGAAATAATGGGCATCAACACCAAATCGTATTTAATAATGCCAAAAATTGTTGCTGCGCTGGTTACCATTCCAATACTGGTGGTATTATCAATGGGCTTGGGTATTTGGGGCGGCCGTTTGGCGGGTGCAGCATCGGGTATTTTATCAACCGATACTTACGACCGGGGGTTGCTGGAAAATTTTATGCCCTATAATGTTCAATTTGCATTGGTAAAAGCATATACGTTTGCATTTATTATCAGCAGCATACCTGCTTATTATGGTTATTATGTAAAAGGCGGCGCTTTAGAAATTGGCCGCAGCAGTACCAAAAGTGTGGTGGTAAGTTGTGTTATGATCTTATTTGCAGATTATATACTGGCGCAGATATTGTTGGCGTAAAGAAAGTAGCAAGTAGCAAGCTACAAGGGATAAGTAAGAAATTTGTTAGTGCCATATATAAACTTTAATTTTTTGTAATGAAAGATTTTAAAAGATTGATCGTATGGCAAAAGGGATTTTTACTTTTCCTTAATTGTCATAAGTTTTGCAAAAAATTACCCCCTGAAGAAAAATATGAAATGGGATCACAATTAAGGCGGGCTGCTTTTTCAATCCCATCTAATATTGCTGAAGGAGGCGCAAAGGCAACAATTGCCCATAAAAAATTATTTCTGGAAAATGCTTTGGGAAGTGCATATGAAGTAGAAAATGCACTTCTTGCAGTAATAGAACTTTATCCTGACTTCAAAACAGAATGTAATATTTACAACGATATTTGTATTGAAGTACAGAAAATGCTTATTGCTCTAATAAATAAGCTGAATTAAAAAACACAATATAAAATTAAAAATTATCCCTTGGTGCTAATCCCTTGAAGCTTCTTATGATTGAATTTAAAAACATAAAAAAGAGTTTTGGCGATAAAGTGGTATTGAATGATGTGAGCCATATAATGCAAACCGGCAAAGCCAATCTTATTATTGGTACCAGCGGCAGTGGTAAAACTGTGTTGCAGAAATGCCTGGTAGGTTTATTTGAACCCAATGCCGGCGAAATAATTTACGATGGCCACAGCTTTACCGAAATGAATGATGATGAAAGAAAAACATTGCGCCAGGAAATAGGCATGCTCTTCCAGGGCTCGGCGTTGTTTGATAGTATGACGGTAGAACAGAATATTATGTTTCCATTAGACATGTTTACCAAAAAACATTTTAACGAAAAACTGCAAAGGGTTAATGAAGTACTGGAAAGGGTTAACCTAAAGGACGTAAACGCTAAATACCCGGCCGAGTTAAGTGGCGGTATGAAAAAACGTGTGGGTATTGCAAGGGCAATTGTATTGAATCCAAAATATTTGTTTTGCGATGAGCCCAACTCCGGCCTCGACCCTCAAACATCGATGGTAATTGATAAACTTATCCTGGACATTACCAGGGAGTTTAACATGACCACTGTAATTAATACCCACGACATGAACAGTGTAATGGAAATTGGCGAAAACATTTTGTACATGTACCAGGGACAAAAAGAATGGAGTGGTAATAATAAAGAAATCATCTTCAGCAAAAATGAACGACTGAACAGTTTCATTTTTGCCAGCGAATTTTTACAGGATGCCAAAGACATGCGTATGCTTGAAGCCAAAGGAAAAATTAGCGAAGACAGGGATATGGATGAGTTGATGAAATAGGAAAACATTAAATTGCATTGTGAAGATTAAGCAGCTACATATAGAAAACTACAAATCGCTTGTTAATATTGAAATTAATGAGCCTAACCCTTTTACCGTTTTTGTTGGACCAAATGGAAGCGGTAAAAGTAATATTTTTGAGGCACTTGAGTTTTTAAATTATCTAAATAATAGCATTGAGGCTACATCGGTAATTAATAATTTCGGAGGACTAAATTCCGTAGCTAGTAAAATCCCAAAACTTGACGACAGAATTAAAATCGGTGTCGATTTTAATGACACTACAGCAATATATATAATTGATTATTCTGGCAAACCTTTTGGTGGATTTCCTGGAAGTAAGGGTATTACAACTACTAATAATTTCAGCCGAATATTATTAGATGAAAATTTTAAAGAACAATTCCACGAAGGATTCTCCCGATTATTTATTAATAATGTAAAAGTCTTAAAAACACTTACGGTATCCGACCATAAACTAAATATTGATGCTTCAAATCTTGAAAATGTTTTAAAAAGAATTTTAGACAATAACAATTTTAAGGAAGAAATAATTGAGTGGTTACAAATCTTCATTCCTGAGTTTGAAAGAATAGAAGTTCACACATCTACCCTTAGTGGTAATAGCGAACTTGCAATTTTTGAAAAAAAAATTAAACAGCCCCTCACTAAAAATTTAATATCCGACGGGACTTATAATATTCTTGCATTAATTACTGCGCTCTTCCAAAGTGATAAACCACAATTTTTATGTATTGAAGAGCCAGAAAATGGTTTAAATCCGTTTGTAGTAAAAAAATTAGTTGGCTTATTCAGAGAAGCTTGTGAAACAAAGGGACACTATATTTGGATCAACACACATTCTCAAACTTTGGTAAATCAATTAAAGCCAGAAGAATTAATTCTGGTAAACAAAAAAGATGGTGCTACCACTGTAAAGCAATTGAAAGGAACAAATCTGCATGGGCTGGAAATGGATGAGGCCTGGCTTACTAATGCTTTGGGAGGAGGTGTGCCATGGTAAAAATTGGTTTTATTTGTGAAGGGGAAACAGAAAAGCTGATTATTGAATCAGAAGCTTTCAAAACTCTTCTTGTAAAATCAGGTTTACAATTAATTCTGGCAATAGATGCTGAAGGCAATGGCAATCTTCTTCCCCGCAATATTGAAAAATTTATAGCAATACTGGAAGATGCTGAATGCGAAAAAATATTTATTCTTACAGATTTGGACAAAGATTCCTGTATCACATTTACAAAAAACAGAATTTCAGCCAGAGAAAATGATATTATAATTGTTGCAGTTAAGCAAATTGAAGCATGGTTTTTATCAGACAGCCAAACTTTATCTGGTTTATTTAAGGCTAAATTTCAATTTGAATTTCCTGAAAATGAAAATGAGCCTTATGATACATTGAATACTCTTTTTATAAATTACACTGATAGAGGGAATGGCAAAAAAGATAACGGAGGAAAAATAAAGACTGCAAGAAAGATGCTAACGAATGGTTTTAGTATTAGTAATGCTGCCACTCACCCAAATTGTCCAAGTGCCAAATATTTTTTACAAAAGCTAAAATAACCGCTTCAATTAAAGCCCAATCAGGGATATATCTTTCAACGGAGCGTCGCCACCTCCTCTATATCAGGGCTCAAATGCCTGTAACCAAAATAATACTACCACAAATAGATTTGAAAATGATTATTCCATCGTCCTGACTGGAGTTTTATTAAAATATCTATTTTAGCTATTGCATTAAGCCAAAGGAAAAATAAGTGAAGACAGGGATATGGATGAGATGATGAAATAGTTTTTGTTTAATTCATCATTCTGTATTCATTTGGCGATTGCCCTGTTTTTTGCTTAAACAACCTTGTAAAATGCTGCGGATATTTAAAGCCCAGCTCATACGCTACTTCACTGATAGATTTATCAATATTGAAAACCCTTTCTTTGGCCACATCAATTAATTTCGTTTGAATGTATTCCTGTGCAGAAGTACCCGTTTCTTTTTTAATCAGGTCACCAAAATAGTTGGGAGATAAATTCAATTCACCAGCACAGTAAGCAACAGAAGGCAGTCCAATAGTTTGTGGCTTTTCAGATGAAAAATAATTATTCAATACTGCTTCAAATTTTTCCAAAGTGCCTTTAACAATATTCTCTCTGGTTATAAACTGGCGGTCGTAAAAACGAATGCAGTAGTTTAACAGTATTTCAATATTAGATACAATCAATTTTTTACTGTGTTTATCAATAGCATGTTCCAGCTCATACCCTATTTTTGAAAAACAATCCAGCACCATTTTTCTTTCTCTTTCTGATACATGCAATGCCTCGTTGGATTGATAGCCAAAAAAAGAATAATCATTAATATTCCGCCCTAAATTAGTGCCATGTATCATATCCGGATGAAATACCAACGCATGGCCTTTTGGCTGATACACTTCACCGCCGTTTTCAACAGTAACTACCTGGCCGGGTGCAATAAAAACCAATGTACCTTCCTGATAATCGTAGGTATTTTTTCCGTAGCGTAAATCACCACACTTTACCTCTTTTAAAAACACGGTGTAAAATCCAAAATACACACTGCACATTTGCCGTGGAGCCGCTTTAGATAAATCAACCACACTCACTAATGGGTGCAGTGTTTCATTATTATTGAAAACATTGTAATCATTAACGGTCTCAAATCTTCGCATGTCATTCATAGCAGATTTTTTTATCAGTATTAAAGCTACAGCTTTATACAACTATTATCCAACTGCTGGCGGCAAAACAGTAATCTTGGTAAGTAAAAAAGTAATTGGTATACCCACAAGATATTTATTAGCCTGACCTTTGGAAAACAAAATCATTAAAACCATGAGGGTTTATTATTGCTTGCTTGTTGTTTTATTTACCTGCAATGGGCTGAATTCATTTGCCCAAAAAGCAGACAGCACTAAATCGATCAAACATTTTTCGGGTACAGCCAGTATTACCAATAATGGTATTGCATTAGTGCCTAATTTCTCCTTAGAAAAACCTGCGGTATTATTTATTATGTCTCTGGGTGGCGAACGTTTTTCTTTTGACCCCGATATCCGCTTTGGATTAGATGGCAAACCCTGGACGATGCTTTTTTGGGCCCGGTACAAGCTGGTTACTAAATCAAAATTTCGTTTGCATACCGGCGCACATCTTGGTATGAATTTTAGAAACACTCCAATAACAATAAACAATAGTCCAACAGAAAACAGTATAGCAAGGCGTTATTTGGCGGCAGAGCTGGCGCCCAATTATTATTTCACCAAAAATATAAGTGCCGGCATTTATTATTTATATTCAAGAGGCTTGGATGATGGGACTTCAAAAAATAATCACTTCGTTACACTGAATGCTAACTTTTCTCACCTGACACTTACTAAAGATTTTTACCTGCGGATTAACCCACAGGTGTTTTATTTATACCAAGATGGCCGAGAAGGTTATTTCACTACCGGGTTAATTGTTCTTGCAAAAAATAATTTTCCGTTATCGGTTTCTTATCTTGTTAATAAAAGAATAAGTGGAAATATACTGAGTAAAGATTTTATCAACAGCTTTAGTCTTATTTATTCTTTTAATCGAAAATTTATTGCAAAATAAAAATTGTACAACAACTAAATAGCAGCTATATGAAATTATTAATTGCCTTAACGTTGTTCTTTCTAATGCAAGGAGTATATGCACAAAAAGATGAACAACAAATCACCAACCTCTCCAAACAAAAATGGCAATGGATGGCTGATAAAAATGTTGACTCATTGAAGAATCTCTTTCATGAAAAATCAATGTTTATACACATGGGCGGCAGTTGGGGAAAAACGCAGGAGATAAATGTTATTAAAGATGGTACCATTTGGTATAAAAAAGCGGAAGTGTATTCAGCGTCAGTAAATATTATTGGCAATGCTGCCATTCTCTTAAATGATATCGACTTAGTGGCAGTAGTAGGCGGAAATGAAGTCATCAATCCATTTATGGTAACGGAGGTTTACGTTAAAGAAAAGGACAAATGGCAAATGGGTTCACTTACTTTCTCCCGTTTGCTCAGGCCCGTAAAGATGAAAACAACAACACAGGCCACAAGCAATAATTTACAAATTCAAAAGCAGGGCACTTTTTCCGCAGGCGGCACTGTTGTTAAAAGTGATGGCATATTCGATGCGTTAAAACCATGGAATGTGCAGCAAGGCGGGCAAACAAGGCACGGCGACCATGCCGATGTGTTTTATCAAATTCCTGCGAACCCCAAACGCAAATCAATGGTGTTCTTGCACGGATACGGGCAAAGCCGCCGAAGCTGGCAAACAACCGCTGACGGCAGACAAGGATTTGCGGATATATTTTTACGCAATGGCTATGGCATTTATTTAGTTGACCAACCTGGCCGTGGTGCTGCAGGGCAAACGAACAGTCCGGGACAAATTACTGCAACACCAGATGACCAAACCTGGTTTACACAATTCCGCATTGGCCAATATCCAAATTTTAATGAAGGAGTTCAGTTCCCGAAAGACAGTTTATCATTGAACAATTTCTTTCGCATGATGACACCCAATACAGGAAGTATAAATGAAGAAACAATAGTAAATGCAATGTCTGCAGTGTTTGATAAATCAGAAGATGGTATTCTGTTTACACATTCGGCAGGTGGTGCACCCGGTTGGAAAACGGCTTTAAAAAATAATCATGTAAAAGCAATTGTTGCTATTGAGCCTGGTGGATTTGTTTTTCCGGAAGGAGAAACTCCGGCAGATAATCGTGGTGGAAAAGGCATACCCTTAGACGATTTTAAGAAGCTAACAAAAATTCCTATTGTTGTTTATTTTGGAGACTATATTCCAAAGGAAGAAACAAATGCAGCTTCCCTTAATTTTTGGCGTAATGTATTAGCCACAGCAAGGCAATGGGCTAAAGTGGTAAATGCACACGGTGGAGACGCTACTATTGTTTATTTACCAGATACAGGAATAAAAGGCAACACACATTTCATCATGTCTGATTTAAACAATGTTGCAATAGCTGATTTAATTTCAAAATGGTTAAAAGAAAAAGGATTAGACAAATAATATTCATCACCTGCGAAATAATATTAAAAGATGAAACGACTACATAAAATTGGAATAGCCGTATTGGTATTTTGTCTGTCACCTTTTTCAAATTATACCCATGCTCAGCAAATTTTAAGTGACAACAAAAGTTTGAGTGAAAAAGAAAAGAGCATCGTTATCATTTCGTCTTTTACTGCAAAAGGAGATTTACCTCAGTTAAAAACTGCTTTGCATGATGGATTGAATGCCGGCTTAACTGTAAATGAAACTAAAGAAGCGCTGATACAATTATATGCTTACACCGGTTTTCCCCGCAGCCTTAATGCGTTGAATACATTTATGGCAGTTTTAAAAGAAAGAAAAGCCAAAGGCATTAACGACCCGGAAGGCACAGCTGCAGCACCATTACCAAAAAAGAAAACCAAGCTGCAATTTGGAACAGAGATGCAAACAAAATTAATAGGCCAGCCCATAAAAGGGGCTGTGTATGAGTTTGCACCAACCATTGACCAATTTTTAAAAGAACATTTATTTGGCGATATTTTTGGCCGCAACAATCTTGACTGGAAAACCCGGGAACTGGTTACTATTGCAGCATTGGCTGCTTTAGGAAATGTGGAAGGACAACTGCGTTCGCATTTTAATGTTGGTATGTACAATGGATTAACGGAGCCGCAGTTAGTTCAACTGGTTTCCATCATTCATACTAAAATTGGAGCAGTAGAAGGCAACGCTGCCAACGAAATTTTACAAAATGTGCTGGGTAAAATATCAACAGCAAATGTTGCAACCAAAATTCATACAGATACAATATTTGCCACAGGGCAAAAAATAACTAATAATAATTTTGTTGGTACCGCTTACCTGCATCAAATGGTAACTACCGACAGCCTTAATAAAGTACAAGTTGGTAATGTAACGTTTGCACCCGGTGCAAGAAGCAACTGGCATTATCATCCTGCTGGGCAAATTTTATTAATTACCGGCGGCACAGGGTATTACCAGGAAAAAGGCAGCACTAAAAAAATAATCCGTAAAGGAGACGTTATAAACTGCCCGCCCAATATTTTGCATTGGCATGGCGCAAGTGCCACAGAGGAATTGATTCAAATTGCGATTACCAATACAGAAAAAGGTACGGTGGTGTGGTTGGGGGCGGTTACGGAGGAAGAGTATAATAATTTATAAAAGGGAAAGTTTTAGTAGAGCATAGATTGATTATGGTTTTCTTAATAGTTAATATCCACTTCTCCGGCAGATATGACTCCCTTTTTAATTAAAGTATCCACGTAATAATTTACAATAAAGGTATCAGTTTCAAACTGGTCAGCTTTAAATGGCGGCTTAATTCCGGTAATTTTTTCCAGTGCTCCAAGTTTGCAATAGCAAATAGTCATTCCTTTAAATCTTATGTTTGTTGACATTCTTATATCGAGAATATTATTTAACAAAGGCTTGATTGCAGAAATGTCCTTTGCTTCACCTAGTTTATAAGCAGCTTTACAAATTACTGTGGGGTGATTGTTCTTGTTTAAGTCAGATTTATATTGATCGCTTCGATTACAAGAAACAAGTAAGTTAAAAAACAAAATAATGTAAACAAACTTAACAGCAGGCATATAAAATAATTACTATTACCAAATATAGTTCTCCGCTTTCATAAAGCCCCATCAAGGCTCAAATCTCAAACGGAGCGTCGCCACCGCTGCCCCATCTGCACTCAACAGTCCGTAACCCCAAAAAGAACCATTAAAACTATATTTTTTGCTACGTCATCGTTCCCGGAGTTTATTAAAATATCTCTTTCAGCTATAACCCATCTACCCTATCTTTGCGACACATTTTTAATCAATTAATTTTTAATCGAACCATGTCAGTTCTTGTTAACAAAAATTCTAAAATAATAGTACAGGGTTTTACCGGTACCGAAGGTACTTTTCACGCCACGCAAATGATTGAATATGGTACTAACCTGGTTGGCGGCGTAACGCCGGGTAAAGGTGGCAGCACCCATTTAGATAAACCCGTGTTTAATACTGTTGCCGATGCGGTTAAAACCACGGCTGCCAATGTGAGCATTATTTTTGTACCGCCTGCTTTTGCTGCCGATGCAATTATGGAAGCTGTTGACGCCGGAATTGGCCTGGTGGTTTGTATTACCGAAGGCATTCCGGTACAGGACATGGTAAAGGTTAAAAACTATATGCTGGGTAAACCGGCAAGGCTTATTGGCCCTAACTGCCCGGGGGTTATTACTGCCGATGAATGTAAAGTGGGTATTATGCCGGGCTTTATTTTTAAAAAAGGAAGAATTGGTATTGTGTCTAAGTCGGGCACACTTACTTACGAAGCTGCCGACCAGGTGGCAAAAGCCGGGTTGGGCATTTCTACAGCTATTGGTATTGGCGGCGACCCGATTATTGGCACCACCACCAAGGAAGCCGTGGAATTATTTATGAACGACCCCGAAACCGATGCCATTGTTATGATTGGCGAAATTGGTGGCGGTATGGAAGCCGAAGCGGCTCAATATATTAAAAGCACGGGCAATAAAAAACCCGTTGTTGGCTTTATTGCCGGTCAAACAGCACCTCCGGGCCGCCGTATGGGCCATGCCGGTGCTATTGTTGGCGGTGCCGATGATACGGCTGCTGCTAAAATGAAAATTATGGCCGAGTGCGGTATTCATGTAGTGGCCAGCCCTGCAGATATTGGTAAAACAATGGCAGCCGTTATTAAATAATTACACAAGTTTTTTAGATACAAGCCTGACTTTCAAACAGTCAGGTTTTTTTATGCATAGTAAAATTACCTATAAAAATAGTATTTTTACTATGGAGTTAATTTTGCATATTTGTATCACTAAAACGCAAAGCATGATCATTGTTGTAAACCACAAAATCTCAAAACCCCTGGAATTCTGGGCCTCAGCACAAAAAAATTTATCATTATTACCTGCAAGTGGTGTTAAAAGAGTTATACAGGTTTTACCCAATAAAGACAAAACCGAGGCTACCTGTGTTTGGGAAGCAGAAACCATTGCTGCGTTGGATGTTTATTTGCGCCGTAAGGTTTTTGACTGGAGCACAGATACTTATTTTGAGTTGAATTTAGCAGATACAATTGGCCTGATAATATAAGCACTTCATAAAAAAACTCCCCCCAACAAGTTGGGGGGAGTTTTTTTATGAACCATCAATCAATACTAATCATCATCTCTATCTCTGCGGTTTCTGTCGTTGTCGCAATGATCTTTTTTATGTTTGTTCTTTTTACGGCCATAACCATTACCAACGCCTTTACCATTATTGCCATAGTCACCATTGTTATTATTATAGTTACCATTATTATACAACTGGCGTTCGCTGATATTTACCTGCCCCAAAGCATTAATATAAATTGTGGTTTCAAAACCGGGTTTTAAATACAGCGAAGAATTATATACTACCTGCTGTACAGTTTTGCCCCAAAAATTCTTTTTCCATTCAGTAATTATCACGGTATGGTTGCCGGCACTTAACTGACCAACATTTACATCGCCATTATTGCCATTGCTTTGATACTGGTAATTATCAACCGATACAGCTATCTGACGTTGAGAAGCCGAATTAATAATTAATGAACTGTTTTGATTGTAATTATTGTTTTGCCTTGGCCCGCCATTTTGAGGATAACGTTGACCTTGTGCAAATACAGCAAAAACTCCTGCTGTTAAAATAATTGAGGTAAAGATCTTTTTCATTGTGTTTGTTTTAAAGTGTGAACAATTTTGTTGGCAGTATTTATTATTGTTTATTACTGCTTACTGTACAATATTCAAACGCTGTGCCATCGTGCCAAAAAACACACTTAATAAAACGTTAAAGAAAAAAAGCAGTATTAATTATGCAAATGATCCATTGCACTCATCTCTTTATAACGTTGTATTTTTTACCACGCAACCACTCAGTAACAAATTGTATCTTGTAATTAAAATAGTTCACTATGTTTTTAAAAAGATTATTACTTGTATTTTTTACAGGCTTAGCATTTACCGCAATGGCACAAACAAAAAACGATTATATAAAAAACTGGAAGAAGGTTGAAGACCTGGAGAAAAAAGGTTTAACCAAATCTGCATCCACAGAAGTAACAGCCATTTATAAACTGGCGCAAAAAGATAATAATGATGCACAGCAGATAAAAGCCTGCATGTATTTAATTAAATACCGCAACATGGTGCAGGAAGACAGCCATGAGAATAATATTTTTTATGTGGATACTTTAATTGACAATGCCAAAGCACCTGCAAAAAATATTTTACAAAGCATGCAGGCCGAAATGTTTTGGCAATACCTGCAAAACAACCGCTGGAAATTTTATGATCGTACCAAATTAAAAGAAGAAAAAAGTAAAGATATTACCACATGGAGCATTGACAAGGTACATACCGTAATTTCAAAATTGTATAAAGCCTCTTTATTAAATGAGGCTGTTTTAAAAACAAGTAAGCTGGATGGTTTTAACCCTATAATTATTAAAGGAGAAAATACCAGGGAGCTAAGGCCAACATTATATGATTTTTTAGCACACCGGGCTTTAGCTTATTTTATGACTGATGAAAACCAGTTAACAAAACCAGCTTACCAGTTTAAAATAAATGATGGCAAGGCATTTACACCTGTAGCTGAGTTTGTAAACGCTTCTTTTAAAACAAAAGACACTTCATCATTACAACATAAAGCTATTTTGCTTTTGCAGGATATTTTAAAATTTCATTTAACAGATGCCAAGCCCGAGGCATTAATTGACGCTGATTTAATACGCCTGAATTTCGTAAACCAGTACAGCACTGCAGAAGGTAAAGAAAAACTATATGAAGCAGCTTTAAAAAATATTGAAGAAAAATACAGCGATAACCCAGCTGCTGCACAGGCAGGATATTTAAGAGCCCAGATTTACTACAGCCGTGGGCAACAGTTTATGCCCTATACAAAAACTGAAAACCAGTACGAAATTAAAAGAGCAAAGGAACTCTGCGAAGCTATTGCTAAGAAATTTCCTAAAAGCGAAGGTGGCATTAACTGCCTGAATTTAATAAGCATTATCAACCAGCCCAGCCTTAGTATTGAAACAGAAAAAGTAAATACAATTAATGACCCGTTCCGCACTTTGGTAAATTATAAAAATGCCCCTAAAGTTTATTTCCGCATTATAAAAACATCAAGAGAGGAAATAAAGAAACTGGACAGAAGGGATTATGACAAATTATGGAAGGATTACACAGCCATGAAACCGGTTAAAAGCTGGAGCCTGGCATTACCCGACCCAAAAGATCATCAGCAACACAGTACAGAAATAAAAGTAGATGGGCTTGCCAATGGCGTATATTTTATACTGGCAAGTATTGATGAAAATTTTTCGCTGACCAAAAACATTTTGGCTAAGCAGTTAATTTATGTAAGCAACATCAGCTATATACACAATAATATCCAGGAGTATTATGTATTGCACCGTGATAATGGCCAGCCGATGGCCAATACCCAGGTACAGGTATGGGAGAGCAAATACAATTATCAAAGTGGTAATAACGAAGAAAATAAGGCTGAAAAATATACCACCGATAAAAACGGTATGTTTAAAATGAAAGACAGTAAAGACTACCGCAATTTTTTACTGCAGCTAAAAAACAATACCGACGAATTGTTTATGGATGATAACGATGGTTACAATACTTATAACAGTTACGAAGGCGAAATAAAACCTCAGGCATTTTTATTTACCGACCGCAGCATTTACCGCCCCGGGCAAACGGTTTATTTTAAAGGTATTGTTATACAAAAAAATAAAGTCACTAAAAAAAGTGAGGTATTAGCCAACTACAAAACAAAAATATTATTACGCAATGCCAATTATCAAAAGGCAGCAGAACTTATTGTAACTACTAATGAATATGGCAGCTACAAAGGTTCGTTTAAATTACCCGAAGGAGTTTTAAACGGCCAGTTTAGTTTATTAGACAGTAATACCAACAGCCAGCAATATTTTAGCGTGGAAGAATACAAGCGGCCTAAATTTTTTGTAGAAGTAGAAAAACCAAAGGGCACATACCGTTTAAACGACAGCATAAAAGTTACCGGCACTGCAAAAGCCTATGCAGGTAATAATATTGATGGCGCTAAAGTAAAATACCGTGTGGTGCGTAAAGTGCAATATCCAATATGGTGGGGTTTTTATGGCCGTGGTAAATTTGGCAACCCTTATGGCCAGAACGAACAAATGGAAATTACCAATGGTGAAGCAATAACCGATACCAAAGGTGAATTTAAAGTAACCTTTAAAGCATTACCTGATGAAAGCGTAGATAAAAAAAGCCAACCTACATTTTATTACGAAGTAAGTGCCGATATTACCGACATCAACGGCGAAACAAGAAGCGGTAGTACTTCGGTGGCGGTAGCTTACCAAATGCTGCAACTGAACATCAACATGCCCGAAAAAATTGTTGCCGATAGTTTAACAGCATTAAACATCCGCAGTACCAACCTGAATGATATTTTTGAAAAGGCCAATGTTAATGTTACCATCACCAAAGTAAAATCACCCGGTAAAATTTTCAGGGAACGTTACTGGGATATGCCCGACCAGTTTGTAATGAGTAAAGATGAATACAGCAATCTTTTCCCTTACGATATTTATAAAGATGAAGACCAGATGAGTAAATGGCTGCTGGGTGATAAGGCGTTGGATAAAACAGATAGTACAAAAGAAAATGGGCAATGGGCAACAGGCAATAAGCAATTTGATGCAGGCTGGTATAAAATTGTTGCAACAACAAAAGATAAATATGGCGAAGAAGTAAAAGCAGAAAAATATATTCAGCTGACAGACGCAGCTGGGCAGGCAAATGGAGTTGCAGAAGCTATTACTGTTGACGTAATAAAAGGTAAAGCAGAACCGGGAGAACAGATCAACTATACCATTGCTACGGGTTTTGATAATGTATGGATGATACATACTATGAGTACCATGAATCAAAAGCCCGGAACCACTTATGAAACTTTTCAAAAAAATATTCCGACAAAAGTTTTTTACCCCGTATATGAAGATTACCGTGGTGGTATGGCAGTAAGTTATGTTTTTGTACAAAACAACAGGGTATATAAGGCCGGGGAAAGTTTTGATATTCCCTGGAGCAATAAAGAACTGAATATTACTTACGCAGCCTTCCGTGATAAATTATTACCCGGCGCCAACGAAAAATGGACCGTAAAAATTACCGGCAGTAAAGGAGAAAAAGTGGCAGCAGAAATGCTGGCCGGAATGTATGATGCCTCTTTAGACCAGTTTAAACCGCATAACTGGAACAGGTTAAACATCTGGCCTGTTCTATACAATGGTGTTAACTGGAATGAAAATGGTTTTAATAAAGTTGAAAGTGAAGAACATAGTAATTATGAAAATAACTATGCAGGAGCAATTGAAAAATCATATGACAGGTTAGGCTTTAAAAATTCTAATAACGAAGGCGAAGTTTTTGCATGGTCAAGCGGTTTAGACTATTACAGGAATGGCGCAGGTAATGAAATAAGAATAAGAGGACAAGCTTCAATGGCTGCACCTTCCGTGCAACATGATATGAATGCAGATGTTAGTTATGCATTAGCTACTTCAGAAACCAAAACAAAAGTAGCAGGCAGAGTTGTTGACAAAAAAGTAGAAGTCATTACATCAGCTGTTCCTTTTTTAAAAATTGAAGATGAGGCAGACAAGCCCGTTCAAATCCGAAAAAACTTTAACGAAACCGCTTTCTTCTTCCCCGATTTACAAACAGATGAAAATGGCAACGTAAGTTTTAGCGCTACTTTACCCGAAGCATTAACGCAATGGAAACTGATGACGCTGGCACATACCAAAGATCTGGCAAGTGGCTTCAGCATAAAAAATATAATCACACAAAAACCATTAATGGTGCAACCCAATGCGCCACGCTTTTTACGTGAAGGTGATAAAATGGAATTCAGTGCTAAAATTGTTAACCTTGGCGATGGTGAAGTTACCGGCACTGCACAATTGGAATTGCTGGATGCAGCTACCAACAAACCGGTTGATGGATGGTTTAAAAATATGTTGCCCACTCAAAATTTCAGCATTGCAGCGGGACAAAGTTTTGCAGTAAAATTCCCTATGGAAATTCCTTTAAACTTTAACTCGGCAATGACTTACCGAATTATAGCAAAGGCTTCAAATAACTCCCCTTTAGGGGATGGGGGCTTCAGCGATGGCGAAGAAATGGCGCTCCCTGTTTTAACCAACCGGATGCTGGTTACAGAAAGTATGCCACTCAACCTGCGCAATCAAACCACAAAAGCATTTGAGTTTGATAAATTGTTAAATAGTGGCAACAGCGCAAGCTTAAGCAATCATGCTATTACTGTAGAATACACCAGCAACCCTGCATGGTATGCAGTACAGGCATTACCTTATTTAATGGAGTATCCTTATGAGTGTGCAGAGCAGACTTTCAATCGTTATTATGCTAACGTGTTGGCAACATTCATCAGCAACAGCACACCAAAAATTAAAACTGTTTTTGAAAAATGGAAAACAATTGATACCGCTGCATTATTATCAAACCTGCAAAAAAACGAAGAATTGAAAGCTGCTTTATTGCAGGAAACCCCCTGGGTGCTGGCTGCACAAAACGAAAATCAGCAAAAGAAAAACATAGCGCTGTTATTTGATATGGTGAAGATGAGTGGTGAAATGGAAAAAGCATTGAACAAACTGAAAGCAATGCAAAGCAGCAATGGCGGTTTTGTTTGGTTTAAAGGTGGCCCAGATGACAGGTATATAACTCAATACATCATCACAGGTATTGGCCATTTGCGCAAACTGAATGCGTTAAATGGCGATACTTATCAAAAAATAAAACCTGTTGTTGATAAAGCCATTGTTTATCTTGATAAAAAAATAAAAGAAGATTACGATAATCTGATCCGCTATAAAGCTGTTTTAAAAAATAATAATTTAAGCAGTACTGCCATTCAGTATTTATACATGCGTAGCTTTTTCAGCGAATATAAAATTGCAGATGCGTCAACAACGGCGTATAATTATTACAAAGGGCAATCGCAAAAATACTGGTTAAGTAATAGTAAGTATATGCAGGCAATGATTGCACTGGCCTTACATCGCAGTAAAGATGAAAGTACCCCAAAAGCCATCATTAAATCTTTAAAAGAAAACTCAATCAATAAAGAAGAGATGGGCATGTACTGGAAAGAATGGACAACCGGTGGATACTACTGGCACCAGGCTCCAATAGAAAGCCAGGCGATGATGATTGAAGCATTTACTGATATTGATAAAAATAATACCACTGTTGATGATTTAAAAACCTGGTTGCTAAAACAAAAGCAAACACAAAACTGGAAAACGACTAAGGCCACAGCCGAAGCATGTTATGCATTATTATTAGGTGGTAGCAATTGGTTGGCCGAAGAAAAGGAAGTGGTTATTAATTTAGGCAGCACAACAATTAAAAGCACAGATGATGCAACAGAAGCCGGAACCGGTTATTTCAAAAAAACAATTGAAGGCGCAAAAGTAAAAGCAGACATGGGAAACATTTCTGTAAATATCAAATCAGCAGAGTCTAAAGTTCCACCTTCAGGGGGCTCTTGGGGCTCCGTTTACTGGCAATACTTTGAAGATCTGGATAAAATTACTTCTGCTGAAACACCATTAAAATTGAAAAAACAATTATTCATTGAAAGAAATACCGACAAAGGCCCGGTGCTGGAAGCACTATCTAATAATGCAAAATTAAAAATCGGCGATAAGGTAAAAGTGCGTATCGAATTAAAAGTAGATAGAGATATGGAATACGTACACATGAAAGATATGAGGGCCGCCTGCATGGAACCGGTAAATGTTTTAAGCGAATATAAATACCAGGGCGGGCTGGGTTATTACGAAAGCACCAAAGATGCCAGCACCAATTTCTTTTTTGGTTGGTTAAACCGTGGCACTTATGTTTTTGAATATCCCATGTTTGTTACCCATGCAGGTAATTTCAGCAATGGCATTACAACAATACAATGTATGTATGCACCGGAATTCACGAGCCATAGTGAAGGTGTGAGAGTGAGTGTGGAATAAACTTTATTACACGAATTTAAAACACGAATTACACGAATTGATTTCACGTCAATTCGTGTTTTTATTTACGGTAATTCGTGTAATTTGTGTAACCTGTCTACCGTTAGGCAGATCAGACAAAATTCGTGAACATGCCTACAGAACAAAACTATTCTATCTCTCTCCGTTTTAGAAAAATGGAGAACCTGCACATTGTATTCTGGTTATTTAAAGATATCAGCTGGTGCATGGTATGGAAACCGCTGGGTATTATTATGATTATTCCTACACTTGCTATTGCAGTATGGATCGCTTTTAAAAATAAAAATTTTATGAGTGAGGTCTGCCACAACTTCGCCATCGTTTTCTGGATAAGCGCCAACAGCTTCTGGATGATCAGCGAATTTTTTGGCTTTGATGAAAAAATACTCCTCTTTGGCTTAACCGGCAAACAAACTGCTATGATACCGTTTTGCATCGGCTTACTTTTCCTGGTTTATTATTACCTTATCTGGCGGCCAAGGCATAAAAATGTAGTAGAAACGATGTGATTTTTTTGAGCCCAACATTTATTCTTTGCTCAACTTCAGTGGCTTCGCATGGCACATCCCGATTTTTTCGGGACTCTTGTACTACATCGCTTTATTGAGCTTTTATTTTAGCGGCAATTAAAAACAGTTGGGCTAAAGCCCATAAAAATTATTTGCTCTTACCCTCCGGCTAAAGCCGGAGGCAATTCAATCTGCCTGATACATTTCTAAATCAGTATTCAACTAAAAATGTTTTTTCGCAATTGCCACATATTGTCTTTTCAGTTGCCACTGGCTTTAGCCAGTGGATTAATAAGTAGGGTAAACGGCTTTAGCCGAAAAGGAATTTTAGTATAACACAAATCCATCTTCTTATATTTATGAAAATATTATCTTTCAGCATCTAAGCAATTATTAAACCCCTGCTGTTTATGAAACAAATTTTCGTACTGATTTTTGCTACACTATTTATGTACAGTTGTACCAGTGATAAACCAGCAGCTATTGCTGGCTTATTGAATGAAAAGAATTTAGCCTCGCAATTTTTTAATGTAAATACAGAAGCAGATACCACACTGCTTACAAAAAATGGTTGTATAATAAAAATACCCAAAGGTGCTGTTGCAAGCAGCAGCAGTACTGTAAAATTGGAAATTAAAGAAGCACTTAGCAATACAGATATTGTATTGGCAGGTTTAAGCACAATGAGTGGCCAGCAATCTTTAAGCAGCGGTGGCATGATTTATTTTAATGCAGCCAGCGGTTATAATATCGAAATAAAAAAACAAATTGAAGTGCTGGTGCCCACAAAAAACTATAACCGTGATATGCAGATTTTTAAAGGTGATACGGTTAATGGTAAAATAGACTGGAGAGCTCCTGAAGCATTACCGCAAGACTCCACTACGAACAAAGTAGATATTGGCAAAGCATTGTTTATGAGCAACTGCAGCTCCTGCCATAAGGTGTATGAAGATTTTACCGGGCCAGCTTTGTATGGCATTACTGATAGAAAAAACTGGGATTGGGTTTATGGTTTTACATTGCATAATTCTTATTTATTCAAAGCAACCGATTGTGCTGAAGGAGAAGGTTCTTTTTTAAGCTTGGCAACTGATAGTATACAAACTGATAGTATACAAGCAAAATACAGGGGTGAGCATAAAATTCAACTATCTGAGATGGAAAAAGCATGCCTTTATCATCAATGTCAAAGAAAAAAATTTGGCGCAGAGATGACTGCATTTAATTTATCAGAAAATGATGTAAAAAACATTTATGCTTATGTAAAAAGCGAAAGCGATAAACGACCTGAATTAAAAGACAAATTTGCAAAAAACTGCTGCGACAGTTGTGTAGATTACATACAGGCAAATCTCGGATTATTACAACAGCGTGAAAAACTAAAAATCGACAACGGCTCTTTCTTTACGCTTGACACAGAAATACCTGTACCACCAGCAGCTATAGAAAATTATGAACTTGATACTACAACATGGCAACCAAGTACAAAAGTGAGCCCAACAAGTGTAAAAGCAACTTACTACACCATAAATATTAAAGCTGTTGGCTGGTATAATATTGATATTTTAATGAAGGAGCAAACAGGCAGTGTGCAAAGCGAATTATTTGTACGCCTGCAGGGCAGTTATGATATTGATGTAAATATTAACCTTATCATTCCGCAATACAAAGTATTTGTAGAAGGTGGTAAATTGAATAATGGCAAACAATATGGCTTTGATGAAATAGATGGCAAAATAATGCTGCCGCAAAATTCCAAAGCATATATTATTGCTTTTGCTGAAAAAGGTGATAAACTCATTTTTGCAAAAAGGGAATTTAATACCCAGACCAAACAAACTATTGAGCTGTTTTTTACCGAGATAAGTAAACAGCAATTAAAAACTGAAATAACCAGCCTTAAACTGGATAATTTGGAAGCCGATGTAAAAGACAGTAAAAATGCTGCTGAAATAAAAACAATTGATACGGAATTAAAAAAAGCTGAAAAGCTAAAGCCTAAAAATTGTAATTGCGATTTTTTGATTCCGCAGAGTGAACAACCTGCTACAGCAGATACTGCAAAAAAATAATACTTGTTATAAAGATTCAGCCAACTTTAAAGGATTGGCTACACTTTTCTATTTCCGTATCTTTGCCGCCGCTTCGGTAAAGGCTAAATAGTATTACCGCTTTTGAACGGAGCGTCGCCACTGTCGCCCCACCAGGGTTATGCAGCTGGTAACCAAATAATCAATAAAATAATAATCAATAACTAATATGTACCGTTCTCATACCTGCGGCGAATTAAGACTGACCGATGCTAACAAACAAGTTACCCTTGCCGGATGGGTACAAACCGTAAGGAAATTTGGTAGTATCACATTTGTTGATTTAAGGGACCGTTACGGCATTACCCAATTATTATTCTCGGAAAGTTTAAATGGTTTATTAGAAGCCAATCCTTTGGGAAGGGAATTTGTTTTGCAGGCAACCGGAAAAGTAAATGAACGCAGCAGCAAAAACGCCAATATACCAACCGGCGAAATAGAAATTGTAGTCAGTGAATTTAAAATACTAAACAAATCAGCCGTTCCACCATTTTCAATACAGGATGATACCGATGGTGGCGATGAACTGAGAATGAAATACCGCTATTTAGATTTAAGAAGAAATATTGTAAAGAAAAATTTAGAACTGCGTTATGCTGTTGGCCGCAGCACCAGGAATTATTTGCACGAAAATAATTTCATGGATATTGAAACACCTTTTTTAATTAAAAGTACGCCGGAAGGTGCAAGGGATTTTGTGGTACCCAGCAGAATGAATGCAGGCCAGTTTTATGCATTGCCACAAAGTCCGCAAACGTTTAAACAGTTATTAATGGTAAGTGGTTACGACCGCTACTATCAAATTGTAAAATGTTTTAGAGATGAAGATTTACGTGCCGACCGCCAGCCCGAGTTTACACAAATTGATTGCGAAATGTGTTTTGTGGAGCAGGAAGATATTTTAAACATGTTTGAAGGTTTGGTAAAACGAATTTTTAAAGATGTAAAAAATATTGATTACACCGACGCCGTACAGCGCATTACCTGGGAAGAAGCCATGTGGAATTATGGTAACGATAAGCCCGATATTAGGTTTGATATAAAAATTTGTAACCTTAAATTCCCTTTACATGCTTTCCCTGAAAAAGCGGAAACGTTGAATAACTCCCCTTTAGGGGATGGGGGCAACTTTCCTGTATTTGATGATGCCGAAACTGTTGTAGCAATTGCAATACCCGGCTGCAGCGAATATACCCGTAAACAAACCGATGAATTAACAGAGTGGGTAAAGCGTCCGCAGATAGGTATGAAAGGATTGGTATTTATTAAATGCAATACCGACGGAACTTTTAAAAGCAGCGTAGATAAATTTTATAGCGAAGAAAAACTTTCTGCCATTGCCGCTGCAGCCAATGCAAAAGCCGGCGACTTAATTTTAATTTTAGCCGGTGCAGAAGAAAGAACAAGAAAATCGATCAGCGACCTGAGAATGTTTATGGCTGATAAACTGGGCATGCGTAAAAAAGATGAATTTAAATTACTGTGGGTATTAGATTTTCCGCTATTTGAATTTGCACTGGAAGACCAGGACGGTGGTGGTGCCGGACGTTGGGTGGCAAGGCATCATCCTTTTACAAGTCCCAAACCATCGGATGTTGATATAATGATCAACAATTCGCCGAAGGTGGAAAATTTAGATAAATATTTAGAACACCCATACGCCAATATTAAAGCCAATGCCTACGACATGGTGTTAAATGGCAATGAAATTGGTGGTGGCTCTATCCGTATTTTTCAAAGAGAATTGCAGGAAAAAATGTTTGCTGCCCTGGGTATGGATGCCGAAGAGCAACAACATAAATTTGGTTTTTTACTGGGCGCTTTTGAATATGGTGCACCGCCACATGGTGGCCTTGCTTTTGGTTTCGACAGGTTATGTGCTATTCTCGGCGGCAGCGAAAGCATTCGTGACTTTATCGCCTTCCCTAAAAATAACAGTGGTCGTGATGTAATGATTGATGCGCCAAGCACTATTGATGCTAAACAGTTTGAGGAGTTGCAGATAAAGCTGGATTTGAAGGGATGATAGAACCTGCCTACCGGCAGGCAGGCGCTGATGACACGGATTGGACTGATTGACACACATATTTTAAGCAGCAAAGAATTAAAATAATAATTATATTAGAAGCCTGATAGCAATTTCTATCGGGCTTTTTCTTTAAACAGATTCAAATGATACCAGATTTTCAAACTTTGATGTTACCATTACTAAAACTTATTAGCGACGGGAAAGAATATAAAATGCGTACAGTTGAAGAAATTTTAGCAGAACAATTTAGTTTGACAAAAGAAGAACTTGTAGAACTTTTACCAAGTGGCACAGACTATATTTTTAAGAACAGAATTGGTTGGGCAAAAACCTATATGAAAAAAGC
>JAYVJU010000309.1:0-2373 GCA_043769035.1 Ferruginibacter sp. | reverse complement strand
TGCTGCATACACATCTTTCAGCCATTGCTCAGCAAATGCTGGTACCAATGCCGGATGATTAAGCAGCCAGCGCAATTCTGTTTCTACAGGAAAAGCTGTAACGCCGCTTAATATTAAAGCGATAATAAAGAATATAATCAGCAGCCGGATTTTTTTTAGCGGTGTCATAAATTATTTTTAGATATTACCAATTTCTGTCCACGGCACTATACCGGTTGCATCATTTAAAATATCACTTCGGGTTCCTCCATGCAACAAAATACATTTGCTACCCTGCTGGTATTTTTGCCAATATTTTAATCCCTGAAAATCTTTATTATCAGGTTTTTTAGTAGCTTTTATTTCAATGCCAATTGTTTCATTGTTTTTTTCCAGTATCAAATCAACTTCGTTACCTGCACTATCTCTAAAATAATGCATCCCTCTATTTATACCAGTATTAGTTCTGTTCTTTTTAATTTCTGTAATAATCCAGTTTTCAAAAATAGCACCGTAATTATTTTGTTTTGTTAAAGCAGCCTGACTTGTAATATTCAATAAATAACAAAGTAGCCCGGTATCGTAGAAATACAATTTGGGGCTTTTAATTATACGCTTATTCAAATTATTATGCCAGGGCTGTAATATATAAATTATGTAGCTGCTTTCTAATACACCCAGCCATGCTAAAATAGTTTTGGTATCTACACCCACCTGTTTTGCCAATTCATCCCTGTTTAAAATTTGTCCGGCATAGTTGGCGCATAATAAAACAAACCGGTTAAATGCAGCAAAGTTGGTAATATTTCTTAACAGCCTCACATCCCTTTGTAAGTAAGTTTGTATGTAACCACCCATCCATTTAGAGGGATTTAATTTTTCATTCCATACTTCCGGATACCCTCCTGTAATAATTTGCTGATTAATATTATCGGTTGCCAATTTTGACTGCTGTAATTCTGCATAAGATAAAGGGAGCAATTCTAAATAACCTGCACGGCCTGCAAGCGACTGGCTAATTTGCTGCTGCAATAAAAAATTATTCGACCCAGTTAATATAAACTGCCCCCGTTTAGTGTTTTTATCCAGCATGCCCTGTAATTGCCTGAAAACATCTGGTGCCCTTTGTACTTCATCTAAAATAGCTCCTTTACTATACTTTTTCATAAAGGCTGCTATATCCGTATCTGCGTCTTTTTGTTGCAACGGGTTCTCAAAACTTACATAAGGTTTGCCTTTGAATAACATTTTGCTTAATGTAGTTTTACCACTTTGTCTGGGTCCGGTTATACAAATAGCTCTAAACTGGGTTAGGGTATATTTGGCATCAGCCAGTATAGTTCTTTCAATCATACAATTCCATTTTTACAAAAATATGCAAAAATGGAGTACAATTCCATATTTACATAAAATTGTAAATATGGAATTTATTGCTATAACACTATACTATCAATTATTTTTCCTGGGTTTACCGTGTATAAAACTTCCTATGGGTGACGAGTACCAGGGCGCAATATCCACTGTAAATAAACCCGCCGCTACTGCAGGATCTGTTTGTGCAATTTTTGCAGCTTCTTCTTTGGTTTTACAATCAAAAACAAAAATGCCCCGCCAGGTAAGCTCATTTTTTCCAAATGGGCCGGCCACTTTTATAATGCCATCGTAATACAGTCTGTTGATATTTGCCATATGCCCTTTAAACAGCTCAGCTTTTTGAGCTGAATCAAAATCCTGTTTAGGCCCTGTTTTAAGCAGTACAAAAAAATACTGCTCAATTTGGTCTTCGGGCCGGGGTTTTGTTTTTTTATTTTGAGCTTGTGCTGCTGTGCAACAAGCCGCAAGCAACAAAACCAGCAATACCTTTTGCATAAAAATAATTTTACCGAAAATACAAAAGGTACGTAAACCAATTACGAACCTTTTATCATTTTAACAGTACTGACTGCCGTATAATTGTTGCACTAAAAGGTAAAAACAACTGTTTTGATGGAGCTGAAGATATTATCTTTGTGGTATAGAACACTGATTAAACGGATTGGACTGATATACACAGATCTGTTTTTAATCAGTCTTATCAGCGTCATCTGTGTTCCATCCACCGCTTCAATAAAAGTTCAGCAGTGTGATGAAGTTGAAGAGTGCGACGCCAATGAAGCTAAACAAAGAAATATAGTTCGGTTCAAAAAACTAAACCACTAATTAACCAATAAACTAATTAACGATTTTATGGCTGCTAAAACTGACAATTTTCAAAGTCCCGATTATTTTAATGTAGATGAATTATTAACAGATGATCATAAACTGATAAGGGAAAGTGTACGCAATTATGTAAAAAAAGAAATTTCGCCTATTATAGAAGAGTATGCTCAACGGGCAGAATTTCCGCAGCAGATC
>JAYVJU010000308.1:0-33307 GCA_043769035.1 Ferruginibacter sp. | reverse complement strand
TAAAGGCATAAAGTTTCAACGTAACTATGGTAAAAGCGCTGCACTAAACGAGGGATTCAAAGCTGCACAGTGTGATGTGATTATAACTATGGATGCAGATATGCAGGACAGCCCTGACGAAATTCCGGACTTAAGAAAAATGATAGTTGAAGATGGATTTGACCTGGTGAGTGGCTGGAAGAAAAAACGGTATGATAATACACTTACAAAAAATATTCCCAGTAAACTGTTTAACGCTGCGGCACGTAGCATGAGTAAGATTAAACTGCATGATTTTAATTGTGGCCTCAAATCGTACAGTAAAAAAGTAGTAAAAAGTATTGAAGTATATGGCGAAATGCACCGCTATGTTCCAGTGTTGGCAAAGTGGGCCGGCTTTAGAAAAATTGGTGAAAAAGTAGTGGAGCACCGGGCAAGAAAATATGGCGTTACCAAATTTGGCTGGAGCCGTTTTGTAAATGGCTTTTTAGACCTGATGACGATATTTTTTGTAGGAAAATTCGGTAAACGCCCTATGCACTTTTTTGGCTTATGGGGCAGTATCTCATTTTTTTTAGGGCTTGCTATTTTTACTTATCTAACCATATCAAAGTTCTTTTTCGATCAAACCGGTTTAACACAAAGGCCGCTTTTCTTTTTTGCCATCATGATCATGATAATTGGTACACAGTTATTCCTGGCAGGATTTATTGGCGAACTCATTTCAAGAAATTCTGCTGAAAGAAACAGTTATTTAATTGAAGAAAAATTAGGGTTATAATCGATAGAACGCTGATTAAACTGATTTGACTGATGAGCACTGATAACAATTATTTACATACTGAAATAACAGAAGTTATCATTGGATGTTTCTACAATGTGTATAATAAATTAGGTTTTGGTTTTCTGGAGAAAGTATATGAAAATGCTTTGTTGGTTGAATTAAGAGAAGCTGGCTTAAATGCTTTTCCACAAATTCCGATTGAAGTTTATTATAAAAATATAAAGGTTGGAAATTACTTTGCTGATATACTGGTGAATGATAAAGTAATTCTTGAATTAAAAGCCGGAGATGGCATCATAATAGAAGAACATGAATTGCAATTGGTAAATTATCTACGGGCAACAGAAATTGAAGTAGGCCTGATTTTATTCTTTGGTAAAAAACCTCAGTTTAAGCGGAAAATTTTTACAAACGATTTAAAAAATAAGTGATCATAAGTCAAATCTTTGTCATCTGTGTTCCATAAAAAAGTAATCATCATTGGCCCGGCACATCCCCTGCGTGGTGGTTTAGCTTCTTACAATGAAAGATTAGCAAAAGAGTTTCAGTTACAGGGACATGATGTTACCATTTATACCTTCTCTTTACAATACCCTGAATTTATTTTCCCCGGTACCACACAGTATTCAACAGAGCCTGCACCTGCGGATTTAAAAATAAAGGTTTGTATCAATTCAGTGAATCCTCTTAATTGGATTACTGTTGGCCGCCGTTTGAAAAAAGAAAATGCAGATTTAATTGTAGTAAGATACTGGCTTCCACTGATGGGGCCATGCCTTGGCACCATTTTACGCATTACAAAAAAGAACAGGCATAGCAAAGTGGTTTGTATTGCAGATAATATCATTCCCCACGAAAAACGTTTTGGTGATAAGCCTTTTACCAAATACTTTATTAAACCGGTAGATGCTTTTATCACCATGAGTGAAAAAGTATTGGCCGACTTACGTTTATTTGAAAAAGATAAACCTGCCAAAGCTGTGCTCCATCCTTTGTATGATAATTTTGGAGAAAAAATAAGTACTGCTGAAGCAAGAAAATTTTTAAATATTGGCGCAGATGAAAAAATAATTTTATTCTTTGGCTTTATCCGCAAGTACAAGGGATTAGATATTTTGTTAGATGCAATGAAAATACTGCACAACAACAAACATCAAACAACAAACATCAAACTTCTGGTAGCCGGTGAGTTTTATGAAGACCGAAAGCCTTACGATGAACAAATAAATCAATTAGATATAGCAAACGATTTATTGCTGCACACCAATTTTATTGCCGATAGCGAAGTGAAATATTATCTCAGTGCTGCCGATGTGGTAGTTCAACCTTATCGCAATGCCACACAAAGCGGCGTTACTCCCCTTGCCTATCATTTTGAAAAGCCAATGATTGTTACCAATGTTGGCGGACTACCATCTTTAGTGCCTGATGATAAAGTTGGCCTTGTGGCAGAACCAAATGCCGGAGCTATTGCTGAAAAAATACTGGAATACTTTGACAAAGGCGAAGCCCATTTCTTGCCACACATTATTGAAGAAAAGAAAAAACTCAGCTGGAGCAAATTAACCGATACAATTTTTGAAGTTGCTAATTCTAAGTAACTTGCCCCTTTAAAAATTCTTATGATCTATAGAAGTAAAGCACCACTTCGTATTGGCCTTGCAGGCGGCGGCACTGATGTAAGTCCTTACAGCGATCTTTATGGCGGTGCCATATTAAATGCCACCATCTCTTTATCTGCCTATGCCACTATTGAACCATTAAACGAAAATAAAATCATTGTAGCAGCATTAGACAGAAACGAACAGCAGGTTTTTGACTGGGCACCGCATTTACCTATTGATGGCAAACTGAATTTATTAAAAGGCGTTTATAACCGTATTCAAAAAGATTATGGCTTACCAACAGGAGGCTTTCGGTTATCAACTTTTGTAGATGCTCCTGCAGGTTCCGGCCTGGGTACTTCTTCAACACTTGTGGTGGCCATTTTAGGTGCTTTTATTGAAATGCTGAAACTGCCATTGAGTGAATACGACGCTGCACAATACGCTTATCATATCGAACGTAACGATCTGCAACTGGCAGGTGGTAAACAGGATCAATATGCAGCCACTTTTGGGGGTGTAAATTTTATGGAGTTTTATGAAGATGATAAGGTGCTGGTTAATCCACTTCGAATCCGCCCGGAATATTTACACGAACTGGAAAATAACCTGGTATTATACTTTACCGACTCCTCAAGAGAAAGCGCCGACATTATTAAAGAACAGGTAAAAAATGTGAACAGCAAAAATGAAAAGAGCATTGAAGCCATGCACCATTTAAAAGAGCAGGCCAAAATGATGAAGGAAGTATTACTGAAAGGAAAGCTGGATGAAATAGGTAAGATATTAGATTATGGTTTTGCACAAAAAAGGTTGATGGCAGAAAATATAAGCAACAGCACCATTGAAAGTATTTATGATGCTGCAAAAGCTGCCGGTGCAACCGGTGGAAAGATCAGCGGTGCAGGCGGCGGAGGATTCATGATATTTTATTGCCCCGGCAATACCCGTTATGCGGTTATCAATACTTTAAATAACTTTGGCGGCGAGGTAAAAAAATATTCATTTACTAAATTTGGATTAACAAGCTGGACGGTTTGATGTAATTGTGATACCAGCTTTTGTTCCCTGATTTAACATTGTTGCGTCGCACACTTATACTGCATACCTTTGCTGAGCATTAAAGTATTTTACAGGTAAAATGTTGCTTTTTTGAATTTTACCTTTTTACCTTTTTACTTTTAACGTAACAACATGTCTCAAAAAATTAAAGATATCATTGCCGCTTCTATAACTGTAAAGCAACAAATTTTACAGGATGAAGAGATGATTACAACAGTAAATGATTGTGTAACTGCAATTGTTGCTGCGTTTAAAAATGGTAACAAGGTTTTATTTTGCGGTAACGGTGGCAGCGCTGCCGATGCACAGCATTTAGCAGCAGAGTTCAGTGGCAGATTTTATTTAGACCGTGATGCCTTACCGGCAGAAGCATTGCATTGCAACACCTCATATATGACTGCTGTTGCCAACGATTATAGTTACGATGTTATTTACAGCCGCCTGGTTAACGGCATCGGCATTAAAGGCGATGTATTGATTGGCTTATCTACTTCGGGCAACAGTAAAAATATTGTGGCAGCTTTTGAAGTAGCTAAACAAAAAAGTATGCTCACCATCGGCTTTACCGGTGACAGTGGAGGTAAAATGAAATCTATTTCAGATTTTTTGTTGAATGTACCTTCCACAGATACGCCACGTATTCAGGAAAGCCACATTATGCTGGGCCATATAATTTGCGAACTGGTAGAAGCACAGTATTTCGCATGATAAAAGAAGCTATTATATTGGCAGGGGGATTTGGTACAAGATTACAAAGCGTTGTTGCTGATGTACCCAAATGTATGGCTCCGATAAATGGTATTCCGTTTATTAGTTATCTTATTACTTATTTACAAAAGCAGGGTGTAAATCGTTTTGTTTTTTCGCTGGGATATAAAAGTGAAATAGTAACTGCGTATACAAACACTCATTTTGCGATGCTGGAAAAAATTTATATTATTGAAGAAGAACCGCTAGGCACCGGTGGCGCAATAACAGCAGCCTGCAAACAAGCTATTAATGAAAATGTATTAGTATTAAACGGAGATACTTTTTTTGATATCGACCTGCAAAGATTATCTGGCTTTCATCGATTGCATAAGGCAACCTGCAGTATAGCTTTAAAACCCATGAGCCATTTCAGCCGTTATGGCGCTGTTGATACAAATGACAAAGGAATCATCACCGCCTTTCATGAAAAACAATTTTGCGAAAGCGGTTTTATTAATGGCGGTATTTATGCTTTACAAACCAAAACAATTTTAGAAGCCGGATTACCGGAGAAGTTTTCTTTTGAAAAAGATTTCTTAGAAAAAAATACTGGCAACAAACTTTATGCAATTGCTTTTGATGATTATTTTATCGATATCGGCATCCCCGAAGATTACGAACGTGCCAACCATGAACTCGTATCAAAATTGTAATACTATTCAATCGTGTAATTTATTTTAAGTAGTGATATGACCTTAGACCTTTCACATATAGACAACACCTGGACCTTATTCCTCGACCGTGATGGTGTGATCAACCACGAAAAAAATTTAGATTACATCCACACCTGGGATGAATTTAAATTTTATGATGGTGCTAAAGTGGCGATAAAATTATTTACTGAAAAATTTAATCGCATAATTATTGTAACCAACCAGCGGGGTATTGCAAAAGGTGTTACCAAAGAAGCTGACCTGCAGCTGATCCATAAAAATATGGTAATTGAAATTGAAAAGGTAGGCGGCAAAATTGATGGTATTTATTATTGCCCCGAACTGGAAAGTCCCAATCGTAAACCCAATCCCGGCATGGGCTTACAGGCAGTAAAAGATTTTCCGGATATTGATCTTTCTAAAGCTATAATGGTGGGCAATACTTTAAGCGATATGGAATTTGGCCGCAACCTTGGTATTAAAACTGTTTTTCTTATCACCACAAGGCCCGAAGTGGATACCAGCGATGAACGTATTGATGCAGAATATCCATCCTTAATTGCTTTTGCATTAGATTTATAATAGAACACTGATTTAATTTATCTACATTGATAAAATCTGTGTTTATCTTTTTAATCAGTGTCATCTGTGTTCTATCAAACCAAACTTTCGTTAAAATTTAAGTCCACACAATAATTTTGTACAGCACTTGTTAAAGGATTAACTAATTTTAAGGCATGAAGAAACTGTTTGGTTTACCGGTATTCGTTTTATGTTGTTTTATTTCATTTGCACAGCGTATTACAAAGGCTGATGAAAAATTATTGCAGAAAAAAGAAGACTCGTTAAAAAAACTCTCTGTTAAACTGATACAGGGCATTACTGCCAGCGACCGTTTTAATGCCGACAGCATTTTAACTAAAATCCTGGTACGGGCTTTAAAAATCCCAAATTCTTTTTACTACACTTTCGATTCGCTGGAAACCATTTCTAAATTATATGCCCCCGATAGTTCCTTTAAAATTTTCACCTGGCAAATGATGATCAACGATAATATTATCCGCCAGCATGGTGCCATACAAATGCGTACTTATGATGGTTCTTTAAAGTTATTTCCGCTGATAGATAAATCGGATGTTACCATTAACCAGGTAGATACAGTGGGAAATAACAAAGGATGGATTGGTGCCGTGTATTATAATATTATTCAGAAAAAAAGTGGCAACCAGAATTATTATACACTCCTTGGTTTTGATGAAAATAATATCCGCAGCAATAAAAAATTAATTGAAGTACTGCATTTTGATAATGATGAACCTGTATTTGGCGGCCGCTTGTTCAGTTTTGAGGAAGATTCTGTTTTTAAAACTTCCATTGGCCGTTATATAATGGAATATAAGAAAACCGATGGCCCAAAATTAAATTACGATGCAGAAATGGACATGATAATTGTGGAGCATTTAATAAGTGAAAGCAACGAACCAAAAAAGAAATGGACTTATGTGGGTGATGGCGATTACGAAGGCTTTAAATGGAAAAATGGCAAATGGGTACATGTAGAAAAAATATTTGACCAGGTAACGCCATTAGGACAAGCACCGGTGCCAAATCCCGTAAGAGATGCCAGTGGAAATATGGATGAAAGCAAATTAAAAAATGGTGAGCCTGGCGAACCCAAGCCTGCAGAAGAAAAGCCCAAACCGGTTACGCCCAAAAAGAAAGGTAAGGGTTAGAAGTTTTTAATCATTCAATTTCAACACTGCTAAAAAAGCTTCCTGCGGTACTTCCACATTGCCTATCTGTTTCATACGCTTTTTACCTTCTTTCTGTTTTTCTAAAAGTTTACGCTTACGACTTATATCACCACCATAACATTTAGCAGTAACATCCTTACGCATAGCACTGATATTTTCTCTTGCTACCACCTTGGCGCCAATAGCTGCCTGTATAGCAATCTGGAACTGCTGTTTAGGTAACAACTCTTTTAATTTTTCGCAGAGTTTACGGCCAAATTCATGGGCACGGCCGCGGTGTATTAATGCACTTAATGCATCCACTTTTTCGCCATTCAATAAAATATCCATCTTCACAATATCACTGGCACGGTATTCTATCGGATGATAATCAAAGGATGCATAACCACGTGTCATGCTTTTTAGTTTATCATAAAAATCAAAAACTATTTCTGTAAGCGGCATTTCAAAACTTAACTCTACCCTTGTAGGGGTTAAATAACTTTGATGTGTAAGAATACCACGTTTGGTAATACACAAGGTCATGATATTGCCAATGTATTCTGGTTTGGTAATTATTTGTGCTTTAATAAACGGCTCATCAATATGATCGATCCTTGTTGGATCAGGCATTTCGGTAGGGTTATTTATTTTTATCACTTCGTTTTTAACCGTGGTGGCAATAAAACTTACGTTGGGTACCGTGGTAATTACCGTTTGATTAAATTCTCTTTCCAAACGTTCCTGTATAATTTCCATGTGTAGCATGCCTAAAAATCCGCAACGGAAACCAAAGCCTAAAGCCTGCGATGTTTCTAATTCAAAAGTTAAAGAGGCATCATTCAACTGTAGTTTATCCATGCAATCTCTCAGCTCTTCAAACGCATCTGTTTCTACCGGAAAAATACCGGCAAATACCATTGGCTTCACATCTTCAAAACCCTGAATAGCTTCGTTAGAACCGTTTATTGTTGTTGTAATAGTATCACCCACTTTTACTTCCTTGGCATTTTTTATCCCGGTAATAATGTAGCCCACATCTCCTGCCCTCACTTCGTTCTTGGCTTCCATGCCCAGTTTTAAAATACCTACTTCATCAGCACCATATTCCAAACCGGTATTACTGAATTTAATTTTATCATTCTTTTTTAGTGTGCCATTAAAAATTCTGTAATAAACAATAATACCCCTGAAAGAATTGTAAACACTGTCGAAGATCAATGCCTGCAATGGCGCATCTACATTACCAGTTGGTGCAGGAATACGTTCGATTATGGCGGTTAAAATTTCTTCTATACCAATACCGCTTTTACCACTGGCCAGTAAAATATCTTCGGGCTTGCAGCCAATCAATTCCACTATCTGGTCGGTAACTTCCGGTATCATGGCACCGTCCATATCAATCTTATTGATAACCGGAATTATTTCTAAATTATTTTCAATAGCAAGGTATAAGTTGCTGATAGTCTGTGCTTGTATGCCTTGACTTGCATCTACTAAAAGCAAAGCTCCTTCGCAGGCTGCAAGGGCACGGCTCACTTCATAACTAAAATCTACGTGACCGGGTGTATCAATCAGGTTAAAGACATATTCTACTCCCTTCCAATGGTAATTAATTTGAATTGCATGACTTTTTATGGTAATACCTTTTTCTCTTTCCAGGTCCATATCATCCAGCACCTGAGCCTGCATATCCCTTTCGCCAATAGTATGGGTAAATTCCAGCAGGCGGTCGGCAAGGGTACTTTTTCCGTGATCGATATGGGCAATAATGCAAAAATTTCTGATATTCTTCATGTACGTAATCCTCGTTTTATTCCGGTTATCCGGGAGGCAAAAGTAGCTTAAAATAGTGGATTTTGAGCGGGTGTGTAAAAGGAGGATTTTATGACTCCCGAACAATAATACTGCCCCTGTAATTGGCAGAATTTCCAGGTACCATTTTAAAAACTATTTGGAGATAACAGTTTTTAATAGACAGTTATATTTTAGCCAGTACTGGAATAATGCTATTGGCCAAAGAGACATTCTTAAAAATTGCTGATAAAAGAGGTATGAGTTCTGACTAAGAAACAATACATACAAGGTTACAATAAGAGGAAAATAAGTTTAAAAGCGGATAAACAAAATTGTAATTAATGTAAATACTACAACAATAAGGGTAAGGCAGGCTACAACTAAATAATGTAAAGCTTTCATACGGTTGGATTTTTGTTGTAATGTTTCAAAAACTATACCAACAGCGGATTTTGTTGATAAAATACATAGTGTATTTCTACGCTGTTTTATAAAAATTTACGGCTTATTTATTTGCAAAATAAACGCCTGATCTGCAATATTTTTACTTTAGTAAAATAACGGGCATTTTACTTTATTGGCCGAAGTATTATACTTATTATTAAATGCTTTGTACGATAATGTAACCTCATAAGCACCCCTGTATTGCGATGCGGATTTTAATTTACTGGTATTTACATCGTACGACATACCGATGCTGTATTGATAATAATCCAGTTTTACAACAGGCATAAATGCATCCTTACCCCTGTAAAATACACCGCCGGAAATACTTATTTTCTGGTCTTCGTCATACTGTACCAAATCGTGGTTTAACAACAAGCCGCCCTGAACCTGCCTGCTTCCACCCTGCATAAAATAATCTGCATACATGATCAAACGATTTTCATCTGATAAAGGAGCAGCAAAGCCTGCATTAACCACAAACTTTTTATTCAGTATAATATCGTTTTGTTTTTGAAAAGCTACTTTAGGCTGTGAAAAATGAAATAAGCCAACCCCTATATAATACCTGGTATTTTCTCCTGCAATACTGCTAAAGCATAAGCCTGCAGCGGCGTCCCAATAGGTAAGCTTTGTATTAGTAAATACCTCTTTTGTAGGATTTGCTGCACTATATGCTCCGTTTACAAACTGGTCATCAAAATTTAATTTAGACGGGTCAAAACGCTGCATTACCGGTCCTGCCATTGCACCTGCAGACAAATAAGATTTACCGCTAAGTGATTTATGGTAATTAAAAACAGGAAAAATCTGTGTGCGGCTAAGTCTTGAATCACCGGCAATGTCATTTGACATTTGCAAACCGTAAGTAAAAAAATCGTCTGAATTTTCACTGATGGGTTTTTTAAATTCAAAACCCAACCCAAAAGTGCGGTAAGGCACAGTTACACTTTGCCATTGATTTCTGTAAGCAGATGTTATTCTTATATCGCCTGTAAAAATTCCTGCCAGCGATGGGTTTCTTAATAAAGGCAGATCGTAAAACTGTGAAAAATTTATATCCTGGCTATTTGCAAATTTTGCAAGCAGCATTACTGTTACAAAGATTGTTATTTTAAAATTTGGTTTCATAGGCTTTAAATTATTTCAGGATGGTGGTATTGCCTTTATAAGTGTAAACAACACCATTATCACAAAATACTTCTGCAGTGTAAACAAATACATCCGGTGTTGCAGGTACGCCTCTTACTTTACCATCCCATCCATATTTCGGATCATTAGGATAAAAATTTTCTCTTTCAAAAACCAGCTCACCCCACCTGTTAAATATACGGAATGATTTTACAGTCATTCCTTTACCCCTTACCATCAACACATCATTTAAGCCATCTGCATCAGGTGTAAATGCGTTTGGAATATATACCTGTGCACTTTTACAAACAGAATTGATAAAGATGGTATCTGTGGCAACGCAGCCAAAAGTATTTGTAACTACAACACTGTAGAATGAAGTATTTTTTATAGTGGCTTTTGGAGACGGACAATTGTTGCAACTTAATTCAGCTGCAGGTGTCCACATCCAGCTGACGATAGGACCGTTTTGTGTAACTGCATTTAATGTTAACGCAGTTCCTGTTGCCAGGGTACGGTCGGCTCCGATATTTACGGTAGGCTTAGGCCCAACAACTATTGTTACATAGCCCGTATCTGTAAAACAATTGTGCCCATCGAAACCAATCACCTGGTAAGTCCTGGTAACATTTGGCCTTGCCTTCGGTTCGGCAATATTTGCCCTGTTTAAATCTGTTGGTGGCGACCATAAATAGGTATTTGCATTTTCAGCTTTAAGGTTTATTGATTCGCCCACACACAATGTATCTCCGGGTGCTACCAGCATTTGAAATGGTTTGATAACACCCAGTAAAACTGAATCATCTGCAATACAACCAAACACATTTGTACCGGTTACTGTATAGCGTATAGAATCCGTTGGGTTTGCAACCGGGTTAGCACAAGTAGTACAGCTTAAATTAGTAGCAGGACTCCATGAATATTGTGCAGCACCCGATACTTGTAATTGTGTGGTATTACCCAGACAAACAGTTACATCATTACTTGCAGCCACTACCGGCGTTGGATTTACAATGATTGTAAATGTTCTTGCAGCTCCCGGGCAATCCGTTGTTTCCGGTGTTACTGTTATAGTTGCTGTAACTGGTGCTGTAGTTTTGTTTACAGCAACAAATGAGTTTATATTGCCGGTACCTGATACCGGTAATCCTATTAAGCTGTTATTATTAGTCCATTTAAAAGTTGTACCTGTAACAGTGCCTGTAAAAGAAACTGCATTAACTGTTGCGCCGTTACACAATGCCTGGTTAACAGGCTGGGCAACTGTAGGTATTGGGTTTGCAGTAATGACAAATGTTTTAACCGGGCCCGGGCAGCCGTTGGCTGTTGGGCTAACCGTTATAGTTGCTGTTAAAGCAATAGTGGCATTATTGCTTGCTGTAAATGAAGCAATATTTCCTGTACCACTTGCTGCTAGTCCTATTGCTGGTGTTGTGTTTATCCAGTTATAAACCGAACCACTTACTGCTCCTGTAAAATTTATAGCCGATGTTGGATTGCCACTACATAAAGTTTGGTCTGCAGGTTGCAACACATCGGGTGTTGGATTAATGGTTATAGTAAATGTTCTTGCAGTACCGGGACATCCTGCCAGCATTGGTGTAACGGTGATAGTTGCAGTAACAGGTGCTGCTGTATTATTTATTGTAGTAAAAGAACCAATATTACCTGTACCACTTGCAGGCAGGCCAATTGATGGATTGGTGTTGGTCCAGTTATATAAAGTATTGGGGATTAATCCGGTAAAAGCAACCGCATTTGTAGTTGAGCCATTACATAATAACTGGTTAACAGGCTGAGCTACAGTTGGTGTTGGATTTACTGTTATGGTAAATGATTTTGCCGGTCCGGGGCAACCCATTGCAATCGGCCTTACAGTAATAGTTGCTACCAAAACAGCACCATTACTGATTGCAGTAAATGAAGGAATATTACCAGTGCCACTTGCAGCAAGCCCTATAGAAGGCGCTGTATTTGTCCAGGTATAAACTGTACCGGCAATTGAACCTGTAAAATTTATTGGTGCAGAAGCATTACCGTTACAGAGCGACTGGTTGGGTACCTGTACCACATCTGGAGTTGGATTAATTGTTATCTGATGCAATGTAGTATCAAAACAACCATGTACTGTTCCTACTATCAGTTGTATGGTGAATATTCCTGGCTGATTAAATATTGCATTGAATGTGCTGTTCGTTCCCGATAATCCATTTGAAGATGTCCAGCGGTAATAGTTTATTGTATCCAATGATTGTACCACACTGTTAAAAGTCATTAAAACTGACTGGCATTGTGCTGTATCACCATCAATAGCAGCAACCGGTATATGGTTTACAGTAACCACAATAGGTTTAATTATGGTATCTCTACATCCGCTTATACCAGTAATTATTAATTCTACACTATAGGTTCCGGAATTGGCGTAGGTATGGCTTACGTTAGTACCGCTTGCTGTTGTACCATCACCAAAATTCCATTGGCGTGATGCAATTCCAAAATAGGCGTATGAAGTATCTGTAAAATTAAGTGTGGTACTGCCACAAATTTTTATTTGCGAATGTGTAAATCCTGCGTTAATCATTTCAATCCGCACAGTATCTGTTGCTGCTATAGGGCTTTGACAACCATTTACAGATTGCAATATCAGGCTGGGGACATAAATACCAGGTGCAGTATAAGTATGAAAAACAGTTTTTAATTGCGTTTGCAAAATTGTGCCGTCACCAAAATTCCAGATCAAACTGTCTGCTCCACTGGTGGTGGCATCAAACCTTACTGTACTGCTGGTACATGCATAAGTAGCATCAAAAGAAAAACTTCCTACAGGTTGTAAAACCGTTACCACTTTATAACCACTGCCAATACAGCCATTAGGAAGTGTTACATCGAATTTTACTAAATAACTTCCCGTAGTAGTATAAGTATGAGAAACCGTATCGCCGGTGCCTGTGGTACCATCGCCAAAATCCCATGTGGTTGATGTAGATGGCAGGTAAGGATTGTAAAAAGTAAAAGTATGAGGAACACAGGTAGCTGTTGTATCCGAAATATTAAAGTTTGCTGTAAACACACCTGTTATTTTTACAGGTAAAGTGTCTAAACAACCAAAATTATTAAACGGAATCATTTCCAGCCAAATGGTTGAGTTTAAAGTTGGGCCGGGATTTAATACCAGCTGCTGACCTGTTCCTAACAAAGTACTGTATGTAGAGTCCCACCAGTTATAGGTTTGAAAACCCGGAGGGCCGGTTAATGTGGTAACATGCGGAGCATCACAATCATAATTTATTTCAACATTCTGTCCGCAGGGTTTTTCAACATCAATATAAGCATAACCCCAATGCCCACGCCTTACACAATCTGCATTGGTAAAATCAAGAAACATAGTTCTGCCTGCATAACCTCTGAGGCTTAAAAATACAGTTGACCAGGGTTTATACATAACACCCGTATCAACAGTTGATCTTGAAAAGCCAGGCAGGTTGGATGTAGATACATATTCGAAAGTAGCACAATCTACATAGGTGTTTGCAGCAGAATCAAAAACACTTACTTTAAACCGGGGTTGTGTCCAGGTAGTATGCCCCGGATCTTCAAAAACAACTGCGTAATCATATTTAATAGAAAAATTAGAATCATTTAATGGTACATGAATGGCATATCTTACTGCTTCTGCCTGTGCTCCTATTTGTGTGTTACCCAGCTTTAATGCAAAGTTGCTCCCATCGGGAGGATTTACAGGAAATAACCCATAAGGATCGATTGGAGAAGGTAAAGTACGGGAAATTAATGTGTGCCTGTTATTTGTTGGTGGCGATGGCGCAACAGTGATAACATTGGTATTACCTACTGAATCCACGGTGCCAAGGAAACATTGCCAGTTAAAAAAAGAGCCGTACTCAAAATCAATATTATCCGGACAAATGGAAATATCGGTACTGCTGTTAGGAAGAAACGGCTTGGGTTGTAAGCTATTTGCAGTAGCAGCAACACTGTTGTTACTCATTGTAATTTCACCCTTTGTATTTACGGTTCCCCATTTACCATCTTTACTTATTTTGGCAATGCCGTTTTTAAACCCACTGTAAAATGTTACATCCATGGTTTTAATTAAATCGCCATTGGTGTTTAGCAAACACCATTTGTTGCTTACAAATGCAGCTGTAACATTTTCGGTAAAATCAAAAACTATCTGGTATCCAATGGGGATAATTACTTTACCAGCCTCATTAATAAAACCCCATTTATTATTCTTACTTACTGCGGCAAGATGATTACTGAAATTTCTTGCTCCATCAAATTCGAGTGGTGCAATAAGGTTGTTTGATTTGTTAATGAAGGAAAACTTATTGTTTTGCAATACCCTGGCAAAACCATTTACAAAGGCTTCCTGCTCATCCCACTTTAATTGTTTAGCAGAGATGAGCTTGTTTTTTGAACCAGAAATTTGAACAGAAGTTAATTGCTGTGCGGTTGTGGTTAAAGAAAACAGTAAAATAAAAAAAAGTAAATACTTACTCATAGGCAACGGATTCGAATTAATAATTCAATAAGGTTTTGCCTGGTTTATGGTGTTATAGTAAGCAGTAAACGGGGGAAATGTAGTTTTATTACGCCATAAATAAACAATTTGTACCTTATCAGGAAGATAGGGTACTTGTTCGCCGGGAGGCAGTAAAATTACCATTGCAGTAGTACTGAAAGAATACTAAGCAATATTTCAGCAGCAGTGTTTTATAGTGTTGCAGTAATTATCCAAATAATTCGGGCTGGCCATCATCTTTATGTTCTTTTTTCTCCCATTCCATTTCCACAGATTTGGAATACTCTGTAAGCTTTGCACCAACAGCTTTCCAGCCCATTACTTCCACTAATTTTACCACTTTAAATTTAGCTTTCCGTATCATTTGGCCACGGCCGCTCTGCACCATTAAAATGGGTTCATTCTCTGTACTCACCATTTCAAGCCGGTTATCTTTTCCTTCTTTTATAAAAAAGAATTTATTGTGTAAGGTGGTGGTTTCTATTTTAAAACGTTTGATATTATACTGCAGCTTTTCATTGTCTAAATAAACAGCCGTAATAATTTTTTCGGGATTAAATTTTTCGATCAGTAATATTTTTTCCGGATCAAAACGCTGGGTTAATTCCTGGTCGGTAATTTCATAATTACCATCGTTATAAATTGTCAGCAAGCGGTCTTCTGCATCAAACTTACCAAGATATTCCCCTTTCTCCTCAGTATTCAGTCTTCCGAATTTATTATCGAACCACAGTCTCTTAGCATCTAATGTTGATTTACCGGCTTCTTTAAACTTTACTGATTTAACAGGATACTTGGTTACAGTATTTCCAATACTGCTACGACCTTTTATTTCCTGTTCCTCAAAATAAAAATCAAATTCTTTGATCCTTGCACTGCAATTAGGACTCAAAATAATTTTTACCATTTCGGCTTCGCCATTGGCATTGGCAGTAAAATAATGTACCCTGCTTTTTTCGGCACCTTTGGTTAAATCATATTCTTTATCCCTCGTTACTCCCGAAACATTGAAGCGTTTGGCAAAGCTCACACCGGTTTTTCCATCTATATAAATCATGTTGTATGTGGTACGTTCGTCATTTTTTTGAAACACAGCAACATGTAAAATATCTTTTCCAATAAATGTTTTGTCCGATACTTTTACCACTTTCATAATACCAGCCTTGGTAAATGCTATGATATCATCCAGGTCACTTACTTCTGCCACCAGCTCATCTTTCTTTAAACCAGAGCCAATAAAACCATCTACACGGTTTACATAAAGTTTGGTATTTGCAATTGCTACATGTTTTACCTGGATGGTGTCAAATTCCCTGATCTCTGTTTTACGCTCCCTGCCTTTACCATATTTTTTCAATAGGTTTTCGTAATAGGCTACTGCGTAATCTGTAAGATTAGCAATATCATGTTTTACCTGTTTAATATCTGCTTCAAGGCCTTTTATCTGTTCATTCAGTTCGTCAATATCGAGCCTGTAAATACGCCGCACAGGTTTTTCTGTAAGCTTAACAATATCTTCCCTGATAATATCTCTTTTCAGTTGTTTTTTAAAAGGATCAAATGCTTTATCAATTGCTGCCAGTACTTTATCCCATGTCTCGTGTTTCTTTTCTAACTCTTTATAAATTTTTTCTTCAAAAAATATTTTTTCCAAAGAAGTGTAATGCCATTTTTCCTGCAACTCTGCCAGTTTTATCTGCAGTTCTTTCAGCAATAAATCTTTAGTATTGTCGGTTGCTATCTGTAATAATTCTTTTACACCTAAAAACTGTGGTTTATTGTTTACAATTACACAACAATTTGGTGAGATGCTAACTTCGCAATCGGTAAATGCATAAAGTGCATCAATAGTTATATTAGGTGAAATACCAGGAGCAAGCTCAATAATAATTTCTACAGCAGCAGCAGTATGATCGGTAACTTTTTTAATTTTAATTTTTCCTGCATCATTGGCTTTTACAATGCTTTCCATCAGCTGTGTGGTTGTAACACCAAATGGAACACTTTTAATTACCAATGTTTTTTTATCCTGTTCTTCAATAATTGCCCTTACTCTTACTTTGCCACCACGTTTACCATCGGTATAATTAGCTGCATCCATAATACCGCCAGTTTGAAAATCCGGTAGTATTTCAAATTTTTTGCCTCTTAAATATTTTATAGAAGCTTCTATTAATTCGCAAAAGTTATGTGGTAAAATTTTTGTTGCTAAACCTACAGCAATACCTTCGGCACCTTGTGCCAGCAACAAAGGAAATTTCATGGGTAGCGTTACAGGTTCATTTTTTCTGCCGTCGTAACTTAATGCCCACTCTGTTGTTTTTGCATTAAAAGCAACCTCCAAAGCAAACTTACTTAGCCTGGCTTCAATATAACGTGGTGCCGCAGCATCATCGCCTGTTCTTACATCGCCCCAGTTTCCCTGCGTTTCTACCAGTAAATCTTTTTGCCCCAGGTTTACCAATGCATCGCCAATACTGGCATCGCCATGTGGATGGTATTGCATACTTTGCCCGATAATATTGGCCACTTTATTAAAACGGCCATCATCCATTTCCTTCATTGAATGAAGAATACGACGCTGTACCGGCTTTAATCCGTCTTCAATTGCGGGCACAGCCCTTTCCAATATTACATAGCTGGCATAATCTAAAAACCAACTTTTATATTGGCCACCAATGCCACTATCGGTGTGAATGTAATCTTCTTTGTTTGCTTTAGCCATACCCCAAACCCCTAAAGGGGCTTTCTTTTGTTAGATAATTAATTTTGTTTAGCCTCCCTAAACTTGAAAAGATAAAAGTCCAATTTTACTCTTCGCAAGTTCCCCCTTTAGGGGGCGGAGGGGGTTTTTATTTCAAAATCTTTCATATTTGCCACCTTGCCCTGCACATCAAACATTTCCTGTGCTATCATCACTTTTAAGCGCCACAATAAATACGCATCTCCTGTGGTATGTTTCGCTTTACTTAAAAAATGATGAATAATTTTTGATGCTTTTTGCCAGTCGGGTGTTACCATCTTCTTTAATTCTGCATCATAAAAATCATAATCTGCCTGTGTTAATTTTTTTCCACCTTCCAGTAAACGAACACCTTTATTTTCGCCGCAGATTTTTGACCACTCATCCGGATCAACTTCAAATTCGCTAAGTGTAATTTCCCTGGCCAGCTTTTTAGCTTTTAAAAATTCTTTTGCAGGTATTTCACTGATCCAGTTAGGATAAAAAATATTTCCTTTTTCATTAATGAAAGGCAGGTTATTTAAATACAAAATAAAAACTCTGCTCTGGAATTCTTTCATATAATTTAATAACCAGTAATAGCCGCACACATCATGCTTGTTTTGTGCAGCCCATATCCAGATAGTTTCATTTTCATCTCTTCTCATTGTACCTACTAATTCTGCAGCGGTTTTATAATCATCTACTTCGCCGTCTGTTACTTTACTTTCATAATCGCCGCCAGCAAGCACATCACGCCACCATTGTTTTCGTTCTTCAATGCCTTCGCCAATATAAATATTATTTAAAGGGCCAACGGCATAGTCATCTTTTACCTGTACAATTTCTCCCTGTAAACTTTCATCCAGTTCAATTGCCTGCTGCAACACTTTTACGTCCGGCTCATTAAAAACTATATGTATCATTCTTAATTTTATTTTTTGATAATGTTATTGAGGTGTAATTAAATAATAAACGCAAGTGGTGAAATAATTACGGATGTATTTTATCTTACTTATTACGCCAATTTGTTTTCTTGGTTTCCAGCCGAATTTATATTCGTAAATAGGATTAATTAAATAATGCGTTTTGTTTACAGTTTTGTAACCCGTTTCTTTTACAATACGTTCAAATTTTTCTATTGATATCCGTGTTTCTTTTATTTCTGCAAACTCTGCCACATTCTCTTTGCCCAGCTTTAAAATACCTTCGTATAAACCAAATGGCAACAAATGAAAATAAGGCAACTTACTTAACAGGCGGCCACGCATTACCTGTTGATGCCCACCAAACGGCATTTGCCAGGGTGGAAATCCAAAAAATATTACCCCCGCTTCATTTAAAAAACTTTTCATCCAGGCAATCAGTTTTGGCTGGTCATGAATGTGTTCAATAACATCTTTTAAAATAATGATGTCGAATTTGCCATTCAGTTCTGTTTGCACATCTACTTTATAAATATCTTTCGATACAAATGAAATTTTTCCTGCCGCCATTTCTTCCTTCATCCATTCCCTGGCATTCACTAACCTGCCTTCTTCCAGCTCCACCCCCACTCCAATGCAGCCTCTTTCAGTAAAAGCTTTTAATACACCGGCCTCACCACAACCAATTTCTAAAATCCTTGCTCCTGCTTTTACAGGTTTATATTGTTCAATAAACGGAATTACATATTTACGGGTATTTTCTACCTGTATATCAAAATATCTTTTTCTATCACCGTGAAATTCAAACATTCCCTTTATATTTTTTCTTCTACAAGATCTAATTCTACCTGCAGGTTATCTATGATAAATTCCTGGCGTGAAGGTGTGTTTTTTCCCATGTAATATTCCAGCAATTGCTGAATATGTGTTTCGGGCAATAGCATTACAGGCTGCAATTTCATGTCGTTGCCAATAAATTTTGCAAACTCGTCGGGGCTTATTTCTCCCAAACCTTTAAACCTTGTTATCTCCGGTTTGCTGCCTAGTTTTTTTATCGCTGCCTGCTTTTCTGTTTCATCATAACAGTAAATGGTTTCCTGTTTATTCCGCACCCTGAACAATGGCGTTTCTAAAATGTACACGTGCCCATTCTTAACCAGGTCGGGAAAGAACTGCAAAAAGAAAGTCATCAGTAATAAACGGATATGCAACCCATCCACGTCAGCATCTGTTGCAAAAACAATATTGTTGTAGCGAAGATTTTCGTAACCATCTTCAATATTTAATGCATGTTGCAATAAATTAAATTCTTCATTTTCGTACACCACTTTTTTTGTTAATCCAAAACAGTTTAAAGGCTTACCCCTTAAACTAAATACAGCCTGGGTGTTCACACTTCTTGCTTTGGTAATACTGCCGCTGGCACTATCGCCTTCGGTAATAAAGATGGTACTCTCTTTTTGTTTTTCTAAAATACTATCCTTGTCTTTGCCCGATGGTTCATCATTGTAATGAAACTTACAATCCCTTAATTTCTTATTATGCAGGTTGGCTTTTTTAGCCCTTTCATTCGCCAGTTTACGAATGCCGGATAATTCTTTCCGCTCCCTTTCGTTTTGTTCAATACGTTTCTTTAATGCTTCGGCAGTGGCAGGGTTGCGATGCAGGTAATTATCCAGCTCTTTACTTAAAAAATCACCCACAAAATTTCGCATGCTCTGGCCGCCTTCGCTAATATTTAATGAGCCGAGTTTTGTTTTTGTCTGGCTTTCAAACACGGGTTCCTGCACCCGTACGCTTATTGCAGTACAAATGCTGCCCCGTATATCGGCAGCATCATAATCCTTCTTAAAAAAGTCACGTATGGTTTTAATGTATCCTTCTCTAAAGGCAGCTAAATGTGTACCGCCCTGTGTAGTAAATTGGCCGTTTACAAAACTGTAATACTCTTCGCCATAAGTTCCTTCGTGTGTAATGGCCACTTCAATATCGTCGCCTTTTAAATGAATGATGGGATAGCGTATCTCATCGGCATTGGTTTTACGTTGCAACAGATCCAGCAAACCGTTTTTACTTACAAACCGTTTACCATTAAGGTTCATTACCAGTCCCGCATTCAGGTAACAGTAATTCCAAAACTGGTTATCTAAATATTCATGTACAAAATGAAAATTTTTAAATACTGTTTCATCAGGAATAAAAGTTACAAAAGTTCCATTATCATCTTTTGTGGCAACTTCTTTATGCTCTTTAATTAAAACCCCTTTTTCAAACTCGGCGGTTTTTTCTTTCCCGTCACGGTAGGCTATAACTTTAAAATACTGGCTTAACGCATTTACTGCTTTGGTACCAACCCCGTTCAGTCCCACACTTTTTTGAAAAGCCTTGCTATCGTACTTAGCCCCGGTATTAATTTTACTCACCACATCCACCACTTTACCCAACGGAATACCACGACCATAATCCCTTACGGTAATTATCTTGCCGTCAATATTTACATCCACATGTTTCCCATACCCCATGGTATGCTCATCAATACAGTTATCAATCACTTCTTTAAGCAATACATAAATACCATCGTCGGGGCTGCTGCCATCGCCAAGTTTACCAATATACATACCGGGCCGCAGGCGGATATGCTCCTTCCAGTCTAAACTTTTGATGGAATCTTCCGTATAATCAAACAATTCTTTTTCTGCCATTTCTTTATCTTTTTCAGCGCTGCGAATATAGCGGAATGAAGCGATTTTGAGGGATATAGAATTATCCACATCAAATAAAGAAATGTGAGAAAAAATAAAATTATTTAGCTTTAGCAAAAATCATCAAAAATGAATCTTGATCTTTCAGGAAAAACAGCCCTTGTTTGTGGTAGTACACAAGGACTGGGATATGCCAGTGCTGTAGAACTGGCATTATTGGGTTGCAATATTGTACTTATGGCAAGAAATGTGGAAAAGCTGAAAACAGCAATGGCATCATTACCTAAAAACAGTGAACAAAACCACAATTACCTGGTTGCTGATTTTGATGATGCCGCAGGGGTTAAAACTGTTATTAATGATTTTATACAGAATAACACCATACACATTTTGGTAAATAATACCGGCGGGCCTGCTGGTGGCGAAGCATTGACCGCTACAACCGAAGATTTTTTACAGACCTTTAATAATCACCTCATCAACAACCATAATTTAATGCAGGCTGTTGTACCTGGTATGAAAGCTGCAGGTTTTGGAAGGATTATTAATATCATTTCTACATCGGTAAAAATACCTTTAGCCGGGCTTGGTGTAAGCAATACCATTCGTGGGGCTGTGGCCAGCTGGGCCAAAACCCTGGCAACAGAATTAGGGTCTTTTGGCATTACTGTAAATAACGTATTGCCGGGCTTTACCAAAACCAGCCGGGCCGATTATGTTATTGGTAAAAAAGCCAAAGACACTGGTAAAACTGAAGAACAGGTTTTAGCCGCACTGGAAGCTGAAATACCGGCAGGAAGAATTGGGAAACCCGAAGAATTTGGTGCTGCTGTTGCCTTTTTAAGTTCGCCGGCGGCGGCTTATATTAATGGCATCAACTTACCAGTTGATGGGGGCCGGCTGGGCTGTTTATAATTTTTAGTTACCAATGCAACCGGTTAATAAATTATTAAGTCTGATGAACCGGAAGAAATGTTGATATTAATTTTACAAATTCATCTTAACTTTCTCTACCTTGAATAATTATTAAATCAAAAAATCATTAAAAATGAAATTGACTAAAGTATTGATGGCGGTTGCTGTTTTAGCTACCCTCACCTTTGTAAGCTGCAAACCTAAAGATGCAGACATTAAAGCTGCAATTGAAACTGCTATTAAAGCAGACCCCATGCTGACAGGCGCAATGGTTGATGTTAAAGATGGCGTTGCCACAATTACCGGCGAAATGAAAGATGATGCCTGCAAGGCATTATGCGAAAAAACTATTGGTGCTATTAAAGGTGTAAAATCTGTTGTAAACAGTTGCACAGTTACTCCTCCGGTAGTAGTTGCTCCTCCTGCATCAACTGAAGTTAGTGCTGCAGACCCAAAATTACAGGACGCTGTAAAAGCCATCATTAAAGACATCCCTGGTATTACGATTGGTGGATTTTCTGATAAAGGTGTTGCTCTTATGGGGGATATTTCTAAAGCAAACAATATGAAATTAAAGCAGGCATTAGCTGCTGCAAAAATTATGTTTGATGCTGCGGCATCTAAATTAACTGTAAAATAATTTTATTCTCAAACACTTTAAAACATTTATAAAATGGCATTACAAGATAAATATGCTGAGTTATTACAAACAGCAAACGGGCTAAGTGTTGCTAACCTGGCAGTAGCTGAAAAAGACGGGGTATTACACGTAAGCGGTACTGCAAATACCACTGCTGATTATGATGCACTTTGGGCATTGTATGACAAAATTGACCCCAATATGGCAAGCGGCGATTTAATGATGAATATTGACATTAAAGCTGATGCAGGTGCACAGTTAAAAGTAACTACCGACTCTACTAACCTTAACATCAGGAGTACTCCGGGTACCGATGGTGACATTATTGGTAAAGCAGCGCATGATGAAGTGGTTACCTTAGTTGAAAAAACTGACGACAGCTGGTGGAAAATAAAAACAGCCGATGGCGAAGAAGGTTATGCTTATGCACAATACCTTTCTCCGTTGTAAAAATTAAGTATCAATTAATAAAAACCATCCCGATGCATCGGGATGGTTTTTTGTTTATAGCTTTGTAAAAAAATATCAAATGAAAACAATATTGCTGCTTTGTTTATCAGCCGCCACGTTTTTTCTTTCCTGTACCGCACAAACAAAAAACAATTTAACCGCCGATGAGTTTGAAAAAGCCATTGGTAAAGATTCTGTTCAGATTTTAGATGTAAGAACACCCGGAGAATATACATCGGGGCATATTAAAAACACACTACTGGCCAACTGGAATGATAAGACAGAATTTGACCGGCGGATTTCTTTTATAGATAAGAGCAAACCGGTGTATGTATATTGCCTTGCCGGTGGCCGGAGTGCTGCAGCAGCAGAAAAAATGAGGAGCATTGGCTTTGAAAAAGTTTATGAACTGCAGGGCGGTATTAATGCCTGGAAAGCTGCTGATAAAGGTTTAGAAGGAATTGGTACTGCTAAAATCCCAATGTCTTTAGAGGTATTCAGTACTTCAATTTCAAAAGGAACCATATTAGTAGATTTTGGTGCCGAATGGTGCCCACCCTGCAAAAAAATGGAACCGGTATTACAAAAATTACAGGCTGATCATGCTGGAAAATTCTCTTTACTAAAAGTAGATGGTGGCAATGATGAAGCAATATTAAAAGAATATAAAGTAACTGCACTGCCTGTTTTTATAGTTTTTAAAGACGGTAAACAGGTTTGGCGCAAAGATGGTATTGCAGATGAAAAAGAAATTGCAGCACAATTACAACCCTAATCCTGTGCATGTGCTTTTACAAAATCGCTTACCAGGTAAGTGATCAATTTTGCCGTGGTTTCATCTTTTCTTCCATCAGATAAATGAGTGGCACCTTCGCAAATATGCAGATAGGCAACTTTAGCATCGGTGGCGGCAAAATTAATATACTGCCTTGCCTGCAAAGCACTTATACCACTTGGAGTAATAGCACTGCTCAGGGTGTTTTCAACGCAATCTAAATCAAGCTCCACCCCGGTAAAACTGCCTTCGGTAAACCCGGTGGCATGTGCTATTGCCTGTATAAAATTTTTTCTTTCGTGAACAAATATTTCTTCAAAACTGATATAATCAATAAATGGATTGTTATGCATGTCCATTAAAATACCTTGCGAAATATTATTCTCATGCACACCAATAATACAGTACTTGCCTAAATAACCATCTTCTTCTGCATAACGAAAAGCATTGCCGCTATGCCTGCCTTCTGTAACGCCGTAATCGGGATGGGCATCAAGATTTACACAATTAATTTGTGCCAATGGAATAGCACCAGATTTGGCCAGTCCTTTTGCTACACCTTTTATTATGGGGTAAGCGTTGTTATGACCACCACCAATTACAATGGGGATTTTATTACAGGCTGCAATAACTTTAAGCATGTTTTCCACCTCTTCGTCAATTATGTTTACTGCATGGCGGTAGGCATCAATCAATTCATCAGGATTGTAAGCATAACTGTCAATTAAAAATTTCAGGTCACCAAAATCAAAATGACCAAGTAGTAAAATATTTTCTCCTGTTAAAAAGTCGTTTGATTTTACATTTAAAAACGATGACAGGAATGGAAGCCAGGTGCTTGCGGTACCACCAACCCCATAATTAGCCAATACACCTATATCTTCCGGAATACCTATTACTACATACTTTGCCGAAGAACGCACCAGGTCTTCAGGCCATTCGCCATCAAACTTTAAATACTGCAGCCGCTCTCCTATTTTGGTTTCAAAGCGGCGTACTTTAGTTAGCGACAATATATCTTCCTTGCTGTAAAATTTAAAGTGCTTCATAAAGGAAAGTTAGGTAAAATTGTATTATTTCTGTTCTGCCTGCCTTAAAGGGGTATTTAAAATTATCGTTAGGGTTGCCAACCTTTTAAAAGTTTATGTCAAATTATAACGCTCGGCACAAGGTTGGCAACCCTTTAAATGCACCTGATGTAAAAGAAAATAATTTTGCTTTATGGAATGTTGCAATTATATTTTGCACCTTTTCAACAGCAAAACAAATAAAAAACTTAGCTTCATAAAAAAAAACTATGCGCTGGTTAAAAGTATTATTATATTTTATTGGTGTGGTAATTATTGTTTACTTGTTTGGCCCAAGGCCAGATGAACCAAAGTACAGTATAACAATGCCTGTTGTGCCTGCAATAACCGGGTTGGAGAAGTATGTTGCTGTGCTTGAAGCGCCCCATAAACTAAGGCCAAACAATGAAGCAAGAATTGTTTGGGCAAACGACAGTGTAAAACAACAAACAGATTATACCATTGTATATGTACATGGCTTTTCTGCTTCGCAGGAAGAAGGTAACCCGGTACACCGTAATATTGCCAGGCAGTTTGGCTGTAATTTATATTTATCAAGGTTGGCAGAACACGGTATTGATACCACAGAACAATTACAAAACCTTACAGCAGATAATTATTGGGAAACTGCAAAAGAGGCTTTGGCAATTGGCAAACAATTGGGTAAAAAAATAATTTTGATGGGCACCAGTACCGGCGGAACCCAGGCTTTACAATTAGCCGCAACTTACCCTGCTGATGTGGCTGCATTAATTTTATACTCGCCCAATATTGCAATAAATGATAACAATGCCTGGCTATTGAATAACCATTGGGGTTTGCAGATTGCACAATTTGTAAAAGGCGGCAAATACCATAATCCGGAAGACGAACGCCCCATTTATAAACAATACTGGAATAAGCCTTACCGCTTAGAAGCGCTTGTTACACTTGAAGAAATGCTGGAAACAACAATGAATAATGAAACATTTAATAATGTAAAACAGCCGGTATTGCTGTTATATTATTATAAAGATGAGCAGCACCAGGACAACGTAGTAAAAGTAAGCGCCATGAAAGAAATGTTTTTGCAGCTGGCTACTGATACAGCTCATAAACGGTCAATAGCATTGCCCAATACCGGTGATCATGTGATTGCATCACCAATAAAATCCAAAGATGTGGAGAGCGTGGAAAAAGAAACCAAACGGTTTTTTGAAGAAGTGCTGAAAATAAAAAAGGTTATGCAATAAACTAAATTATTGGGCTATTATTTACCATTATTTTTCTGATACTACTGCATGATAAAAATTATAAAGAATATTTTACATCAGCTTGGGCTATTTAATGCGGTAAAATTTTCGAGACTCTCCAGCCTGTACCAATATTTTTTTAAGCCAGAAAAAAGAAAAGCATTTTTAAAGGAACTGGAATTCTATCAATCTTTTTTGCCACAGTGTAAACTTATTTTTGATATTGGCGCCAACGATGGCCATAAAACAATAGTGTTTAAAAAAATGGCTGAAAAAGTTGTAGCCTGCGACCCTGACCCACATAACCTGTCTATTTTAAAAGCCCGTTTTGGAAATAACAAAAATATTGTTATTGTTCCTTATGCGGTAACAGATTACATAGGCGAAAGCCAATTTTTTATACAGCAACCCGGCTCGGCATTAAACAGTATTAACCCACAATGGAAAACCATACTGGAAGAGCAGAATAATAACCGCTGGAACGAACCCATACAATTTACTGATACAGTACTTAATGTAAAAACAATTACCCTTGATGCATTAATTGAACAATATGGCGTTCCTGATTTTATAAAAATTGATGTGGAAGGAAATGAAAAATATGTTTTAAAGGGGCTCTCCCAACCGATGAATTATATTTCTTACGAAGTATTACTACCAGAGTTTTTAAGTGATGCTATTGACAGTATGGATTTGATACTGGCAAATAACAAGAACACTGTTTTTAACTATGCTGTAGATGAAAAAATTATGCTGCCTCAATTTTTAAACACAAATGATTTTAAGCAATTGCTGCGTACCCTGACCATTCCACATTTAGAAATTATTGCAAAGGCACAGCAATAAACCATTCCATATAATTGTTTCTTTCGGTAAGTATAAATTCTTTTTGTTTGTACGATAACCCTTCAAGCTCGGCAAAGCGGTATTGCAATATTCTTTCATGGTCACTTAAAGCTTTAACCAGTGTAATATTATGTGTACCGGCAAACATTTGTTGTAATTTTGCCAGTATTTCCGGTGCCTGCTGGTAATGCAATTCTATTAAAAAACTGGCCGTTGCAAAATCTGCAATTAAGGTTTGAGTAATAATATTATCCTCACATCCTTCGCAATCAATTATAAATAATGTTTTGCCTGCATTTTTAATGCTGCCAATATCATTTTCGGCAAAGCAACTTTTTACAACTACCTGTTGCTGTACATTGTTTAATACTGCTAATGCCCTGCATTTTTCCTGTGCATTTTTATTACAATCAAATGCAATTACACTTATGCCGGGCAAAACAAGGGCAATACCCACGGCATAATACCCTTCATCGCATCCCACATTTACCAAATGAGTAAAATTTTGGGTTAGCATACTTTTCAATACAGACTCCAGTTCCAACTCGTACGAACCAAGTAATTTGGAATAAAGACTGCTGCCTGTAGGTTTGATATGATTAAATTGTAACCCCTTAAACAGTCCATTTTTCACTTCCTGTTTAAAAAATATTTTTTCGCAAAGAGCGATATTTTCATCTTCAGTTTTTCGTTGAGTATAATTTTCTCTTGACAATGCCAGGCGCTTTGCTACATAAACAAACGACGCTGCAATTGCCCAGCAAATATCATTTACCAATAAAGATTGCAGTAGCCTTTTTTTATTATGTTTCATTGTTTATGTTGAAGCTTTGGCCCTGGTTACAAAAAATAAAAATCGGGTAACTGTGTTATAAAACTGTAGTTTTTTATACACAAAAAAAGAAAGTAATAATGTATATAAAAAAATACTGCTTACCGAAATGATTACTGCTGCTGTTAAACCGTAGGTAGCAGTAAATAAATAATTGGCTGCAAGTTCCAGCACCAAAACAATCAGCAATGCATAAAAAGAATACCGCTCGTTACCGGATGTTTTTAAAACTAAATTTGAAGACCCAAATAATGAATAAAAAATTGGTGCTATTGCCATCAACAACAACAATAAATACATTTGGCCTGTAGCAACATTAAAACTCTGCAGGTAAAAATACCCAACCGCACCAACCCCTGCAAAACATATTACCTGTAACAAAAAAATAGTTACTGATGAATTTTTAAATAGTTGCTTTGCCTCATCATTTCTGCCGTTGGCAAAATGATGGGCAAATTTTTGCGGTAAAAAATAGTTGAATAAAAAATCGGGCAATATTACCAAATCGGCAATACGCAGTAATATCTGGTACTTAGCTGCGTCTTCGTCTTTTGCATAATGGCCTAAGAACAATAATTCCATCCTTGAAAAAATGCTATAGCCTAAAAAAATGCACATAAAATAAAAACATTTCATCAGCCATTTTTCATCGGTTGCTACATTTTGCTGTATCTCAAAATTTTTATGGTAAGTTTTAACTGTAAAAAACAAAAACAATATTGCAATACTACCAAAAGCAAAACAATTTATCCAGTATAATGAAGACAGTGTCAGGGCTGTGCCTGCTTTATAATAAACCAATACTATGATAAATAAGAACAGGGGCTTTGCCACATCTTCTGCCCACTGCACTTTACTAATTATATTAAATATTTTTAAAACCGCTTTAAAAAAAGTAATGGCAGCAAATAAAAAAGTAAGTACTAAAAAAAATAACAGGTATTGATTACTGGAAACTTGGGGTACAATTTTGGTTACTTTAAAAACAATTGTGATGATAAATGCAAAAACAATGTAGCTAATAAAAAAACTTCTGATGGCTTTACGCAAAAGTTGGGAACCTGCTATTTTGCCGTTTTTACTTTTGGGTAACTGCGGTACTCTTTGCATCAGGTAACCATCCCAACCAAAAAGCAAAATGGTACTTACTAATGCTGCCCAATTAATAAAAACGGTGTATCTGCCATATGTTTCCAGTCCGGTAATTTTTACCAGGTATATATTAGATATATAAACCAGCACCAACCCAACTGCCCACAGCAAAAATGTTTTACTTAGCTTTGATAAATCAACCGTGCTGTCGAAATATTTTTTTTTGATGGCTGAAAATGTTTTTATCATTTGCTTTACTTGCTGGAAAGGAAATAAAATTAATGAAACTACTAACCAAAAAAAAAAGAAAGATTGCCGTTTTGTTTACAGGTGGCCTGGGAGATACGCTGCTTTACACGCCATTGCTAAAGGAATTGAAGAAAAAACAATTTTTTATAACGGGTATCTTTTATTCAAAATATGCCAGTGATAGTTTATTTGATGATAGCCTGGTCGATAAAAAAGTGTATTGCAGCAATAAAATATCCCTGTTAGCATTTGCTTTTACTCATTTAAAAGCATTTATAAATATCTATACAAATCACCTTACCAAAGGCAAGGCCATTGCATTAGCTGCATGGTTAAGCAGCAAAAAAGTTACTGCAACCTTATCTGTAAGTGCCGCCTCTAAAATATCTAAGAGAAATAAAAATGTTGTTCCTTCTTTTACTGATGCTGAACAAAATATGCATTTACTGTATAGCGCACAAAATGCCGTAATAAAAAATATAGCCAATTTTTATTTGCCCCATCCTGCTTTAAATAAAACCCTCACTCATAAATTTGTTAGTACCAACAATTACTTTATACTGCAAATATCAGCTGGTAATAATACTACCCCTTACAAAAACTGGCCGGTTAACTACTGGCTTAAACTTACCGAAATGCTTTGTATTGCATTTCCAAAAAGCCAATTTGTAATTGCAGGAGATGATACTGAAATTGAATATGCAGCCGAATTTCAAAAATTGCCTTATAAGAACTGTAAGGTTATAATCGGCAAAACGTCTGTACAGGAAATATTTAATTTAACTGCTTTTAGTAATGGCTATATTGGTCTGGATAGTGGCCTTATGCATTTGGCTGTAGCACTACAAAAAAAATCTCTAACTATTTTCGGCGGCACTAACGAAAAATTATACGGGTACCAATTTTTAGATGCCGCAAATCATAAAGTAATTACTGCTGCAATAACCTGCAGACCTTGTTCTGCCTGGAAAAGTGCCAACACTTCACGGGTAAATAATCCTCTGCTTTGCCCCGACTTTGCCTGCCTTACTGGAATAACACCTGATTTAGTTTACCAGCAAATTGTCACTCATTTTCAACTGTAGTTTTTGCATCCGTTTTGGATAAAGTATAATTTGCATACCACAAGCAAAATAAAAAAGAAAGCCAGGAAAAATAGTTGATCCGCATTAAAAATAAGTCGAACACTGCAAAAAGCACAAAAATTAAAATTAGCAATTTATCAGCTTTTTTTGTAAAAAAACCTACAATAAAAGCAATTTCTGCAAGTGTGGCCATTAAATAAATGGCATAAGAAAGCCAGGTATTGTTAATCAAATAAATAATGAATTTAGAAAACCAATTACCAGGATCAGCCGTTATATAACTGCTGTGCTGTAATAACAGTATTCCACTCATTTGCTCCACATTAAAAATACCACCTGCCCTTATCTTCCATAAACCGGCACTAAAAAAAATAAGTAAAAAAATATAGCGCATAGTATGTAGCCCATAATAAAATGCCGTTTCGCTCTTAAATATAAATATTACCGGCAGTAAAATCCAGCATACAAATCCTTCTACACTTAAAGCAGTTAAAGAAGATATCAGCAATGCATACATAAAATTTATTACTACACTAAATAAAGCCGCTGCGTACTGAAACCGGTTATTTAGTAAAGTGGTAAATACTAATACCAGTGTTGATAAAAGATAAATGGCATCCAATAAAAATTGCAACCAGTAATTATTAATTACTGTATTTTGGATACCGGTCAAAAATAAAAGATTTAAAGAAAAATCTAACCGGTTAATAAAAAAAACAGGGCTAAGCTGGTGCAGCAGCAATCCATTAAAAGCCAGCCAGCCATAGCTTATGAGAAAGCAGCAGGTGTAAAAAACAATACAATTTCTTCTATGGTGTTTATTAAGGGACAATACAGCTTAATTTATAGGGTGATCCAATGGGTTGCAACGTATTACCCTGCCACAAAAAATTCTGCTTAAATACCTGTAAAGAATCAATCCGTTTTTTTAAAATAGCCTGTAACTTTTGTTTATACCAGTTAGTAAAACTGCTGTCGTTAACTTTGGGATTATATTTATCAAGCTGCATTAAACCTGTAAAGCCAATGTATGGTTGCATAGTATTGAAAACTGCAGTGTTTATGCTTTTACTATCTAGGTAATTTGCCGGATAAAGTTGAAGAATATCTCTGTTGGTAATTGATAGCCCGGAACAATCAATTAATTCACCATCAGCCACTACCACATAAACTATTTGCGTATCTTTTAAATACAACGGACTGCTGAACATGCCGTATTGTAATACAGGTGCAGCAGTAATACCCCATTTATAATTTATAAAAGTAAATGCAGCAATAAAAGCCATAAACAGGCAACAGGCTGCTTTGTTATATTGGTATAATTTTTTAATAAACATCTACAAAAAAATATTGCTTTAATTGGTCGGCATCAAATTATACCGGGGCAGGCTTATAAACTGTCTGCTGTACATCAAAATTATTCTTAAATTACAGCATTATCAATAAAATTATATGGCACTGCTCCACAAACTAAATAAAAAAGCAAAAACAGAAATTAATACTGGCTTTGGTGCCAACGCATCTGACTATGGTGGCAGATTTGTAAATAAAGACGGCCGGCCTAACATTAAAAAAATTGGCGTTGGTTTTTTAGAACGTACCAGTTGGTATCATGCAATGCTGGCTATATCTGGCTGGAAATTTTTAGGGATAATATTTGCATTTTACATTGCAGTTAATTTGTTCTTTGCCGGTATTTACTTTTGGGCGGGTATAGAAAATCTGAATGGTATTTCTGTGGGTACTACCACACTGGAACAATTTGGCGAAGCTTTCTTTTTTAGCGCACAAACTTTTACTACGGTTGGGTACGGGCATGTAAGCCCTTCCGGTTTTTTGGTTAGTGCTATTGCATCTGCCGAAGCACTAACCGGCCTGTTAAGTTTAGCCCTTGCTGCAGGTTTATTTTACGGAAGATTCAGTAAACCTACAGCATACCTTAAATTTTCAGAAAATGCTATTATAGCACCTTACAAAGATATTACTGCTTTTATGATTCGCCTGGCACCATTTAAAAATACTGCACTAACAGATGCTGAAGCTAAACTTACATTGGGTATGATAGTAGAAGAAAATGGAAAATCTGTAAATAAATTTTTTCCTTTAGAGCTGGAGTTTGCCAAAGCAAATGCACTTACCTTAAACTGGACCATTGTACATCCAATTACAGAAGACAGCCCTTTGTATGGTTTTACAAAAGAAGATTTTGAAAATACGCATGGAGAATTCCTGATCTTTATAAAAGCATTTGACGATATGTTCAGCAATACCGTAGTTGCCCGAAGTTCTTATACTTTTAAAGAAATTGTGTACGGTGCTAAATTTAATCCTATGTATCACCGTAACGAAGCTGGCAGTGTAACTATTTTAGATCTGGAAAAATTAAACAGCTTTACCGAAGTTGATATTTCTGAAAGAAATAAAACTGCCGGTAAAGCTGTAAGTAACTAATAGTTTTTTTATTTTAAGCTGTTTATAATAGCAGCAAATTCAGCAGCGATTAATGATGCACCACCTACTAATCCGCCATCAACATCCGGCTTACCAAAAATTTCTTTTGCGTTATTTGCCTTAACACTGCCGCCATATAAAATAGAAATAGTTGCTGCTACTTCGCTGCCATATTGTTTGGCTAATACACTTCGGATATGTGCATGTATTTCCTGTGCCTGTTCACTGGTTGCAGTTTTACCGGTACCAATTGCCCAAATAGGTTCGTAAGCAATAATAAAACCGGTTATCTGCTCCGCAGATAAATGAAACAAACTTTCTTTTAACTGTTTTTCTACAAAACTGTTTTGCGTTTCTGCTTCTCTTATGCTTAATGGTTCGCCGCAACAAAAAATTGGTACTAATCCTGTTTCCAGGCAAATATTTACTTTTTCGGCAAGCATAGCATTGCTTTCGTTAAAATACTCTCTGCGTTCGCTATGCCCTATAATTACATATTTTATACCAATGCTGTTTAACATATCTGCACTTACTTCACCCGTATAGGCGCCGTTTTTTTTATTATAACAATTCTGTGCCGATACAAATACATTTTTTCTTCCTGTTAGCTTATTATTTATAGCAGTAAGGTATGGAAACGGAACTCCGAAAATTGCTGATTGATTTTCATTTAAATCATGTGGAATTGCCAATAATTCATCCATTAATGTTTCTGCCTGCCGTAGGGTTAAATTCATTTTCCAGTTGGCTGCTGCAATTTGTTTACGCATGTGTTGTTTTTGGGTTTAAAATTTTTTGTAAATATCCGTCAAAATTTGCTTTTCTTTTTCAGTAATTGAAAAA
>JAYVJU010000307.1:0-2448 GCA_043769035.1 Ferruginibacter sp. | reverse complement strand
GCTTAATGTAATGGCAGTTCCGTTTTTCCAGTATTTGGCTAAGGTTTTACCTGCCGCATTTACTTCATAGCCTGCTATATAAATATCTTTAGCTGTAGGCGTTGGTGGCTGGGTATCCTTTTTTTTACAGGCGCCAATGAAAAAAAGAATTAGGATAAGCATCCCTGCATTTACTTGTACTTTCATGTTTAATGGTTTTTATTTATGTTTTATCAATTTTACTTCTTATAAACTTTCGGTAGTAAACCTGCCTTCCGTTATCTGCACTTTATTCCGGTCTCTATCTTCCAGCACCCCTTCAAATGTGCCTGACAACAAAAGAACAGGCCCCAGGGTTTTGATACCGCTTATTACCACATTGAGATAATCATCTTTCATTACACTAAGGGTACGGTAAATTTTTCCATTAACAGTAAAACTTGCTCCGCCTTTGCTATCACTATCCAACTTGTAAGTACCCTCATTGTTAAAATTTTTAATTTGTGCCGACACCGAAAGACCATTATCATTTTTTGCTACCAGCATCGCCAAAGGAATCCCGTTACTTGTCCAGGCTTTTGCCTGGGAAGGGTCGGCTTCAAATAATTCTCCATTCAATTTAAAAGAAAGAGTACCCACAGATTGACGACTACCCAAAGAAGGTTGTTCGGGTTTTGTTATTTTCCGGCTGTTATTGTTTTTTTTATCCGCATTATTATCACACGAAAAAAGAAGAAGGAAGAAAAAAAGAAACAGGATAAGCAGCCCTGCATTTAATTGTGCTTTCATGTTTACTGGTTTTAGTTTTTACTTTATCAATTTTAAAATTGGATGCCTGTTTACAATAAAGCAGTTATACTTTTTATTGCTTTAAATTTCAAGCAAGGTATAAAAGCATTGGAGCAGCGCCACTACATAATCATGTAGCGAAAAACAAGGGGTAGTTATTTACTTTTAGTTTAATAAAATGCCAGGTTAAGCAAAAAACAGGGTTGGCACACTATTAATACTGTTGGGTTTAAAAGATAAGGGCAACTATAGTTTTATTTTAGTTAAATTGAAGGATATAAAAGCTGATTATGCTTTCCCCGCTACAGTTGTATCGTAATTATATTTTGCTGCTGTCACTTTTTTTGATGGCAAGCGGGGTTTTAACTGCACAAAAAAAATATACTGCAAAAGATTCCTCTACTTTTTTTGCCAGGCTGAATATGGTGGAAGAATTAATAGGAAAAAGACAATTTGATTCAGCCTTAAAAAGTATTAATGAATTATTACAGTTTAGTGAGAACAATAAATTCTACCGGGGGCAGGCCTGGGCTTTAATAAAAACAAATGATATCCTTATTGAAAAAGAAGTGGATTCCAATTCAGTTAGCAGTGCAAAAAAAATAATTGAAATTGGGCTGCAATTAAATGACAAACTGATAACAGGGATTGGCTATTTACAAGCAGCACAATTTAAAATGTATAATAATAAACCGGGCGAAGCTGAATTAAATTTTGAAAAAGCCCTGAAGCTGTTGCCGCAAAATAATGAATATACTGCCTTAGCCTGGAACGACAGGGGCTATAATGCCGGTTTAACAAGTGATGTACAAAAACAAACAGAATATTATTTAAAGGCGTTGGAACTTGCTGAAACAAATAAGGATAAAAGTACAGCTGCCATGGTATATTCGAATCTGTCAGATTTACATGAAGATTTAAATCAACAGGAAAAAGCGATAGCGGCAGCAAAAAAGGCTATTGCAATCAGGGAGAAATTAAATGATTATTGGGGGCTAACTTACAGCTATTGTAATTTAAGCCAGGTATATTTAAAATCAGATTTGGCAGAAGCAGAAAAATATGCCGTCCTATGTACCAAAGCAGCCGAAAAGGTTAACGATGCTAAAAGAACGAAATATGCCCTTGGAACAAGTGGGTTAGTGAAGAACTGGCAGGGTAACAAAGATCCAAATCTAACTGCCCAGTTAAACTCAATAGCCATTTTAGAAATGCAAAATAAACCATCAATAACATTGGCAAGGCAATACCTGGCCATTGGGATAGCCATGAGTGAGGCCCGGTTAGATTCTTTAACAGCATTAAATTATTTAAATAAAGGAACGGAGATGGCTATTGCTTTGGGCCATAAGGTCAGCATAAAGGATGGCTATATAAACAAAACAATTTTTTTTAAAATACGGGGGCGATTTTTACAATGCGTATGAAAACATTAAAAAATTTCACCTGTATAAGGATAGTATAATTAATGAAAAAACACAAACCAATATTGCCGAATTACAAACTAAATACGAAACGGAGAAAAAAGACAATGAAATTACCCGGTTAAATGACGAACAAAAAATTATTGCCTTACAAATAGAGCAGCTAAACACAGACCAAAAGATTAAACAGCTTGCCATAGAAAAACAAAAAGCCATAATTGCCGGCAATCTTTTACTGGCAAAACAAAAAGAAGAC
>JAYVJU010000306.1:0-2089 GCA_043769035.1 Ferruginibacter sp. | reverse complement strand
CTTCTAAAGTAACGGGACGAAAAATACCACCGAATATCCAAAAGTCAGATTGACGTTCGGCACGGTTAACAGAATTGTTAGCTGATTTTTTATTTACGGCTACTTCTAATAAATGCTCTGTACCTGGTTTTAAAATATCCGTAATGTCGTAACGAAATTGATAAAATGCACCTTGATGAATTGGCCCGGCTAATGTTCCATCAATCTTTACTTCGGTATCCGTCATAGAGCCATCAAATACAATAAATATTTTTTTGTTAGCCCATGCTGCTTCTGTTTTAAAAGCATATTTATACATACCCGTTTCATCGGGGTTAATTCTGTCTTCACCATAATTAAATGTGCCAAAGCCTTGCTGCTCCCAGCAAGATGGAACGCCGATGGTTGTCCATTTGCCACTGTTCATTCCTTTGTTAATCATAAAATCCCATTGCACCATGTTATCTTTATCGGTACCAGATAAATATTTTATGATGGTTTGCTGTGCCTGCGATTGCAATAGTGACAAACTAAAGAAGGTTAGAACTGCCAGTCTGATTTTATTCATGTTGAGTTTTGTTATTGTGTGTATTATTTCTTTAAATTTTATTTTTTAAAATACCCAGCTTCCTTCTGCAATGCTTCAATCCCATTAAATAAATAAACCGCAGGTGCATTCCAGTTAATAGCGATTTCGTTCGATGCGTAAGAACAATCAAAATCAGTATAAGCTGTTTCTGCTTCTGTAAATTCATATTTGCATTTATCCTGCATAGCTGGGTTAGGGCCACCTGCCAATAAACCCGGCACTGGTTCTGCAATACCATCAGCAGTTGATTGACGGTGATGCGGAAACATTGTTGACTTGGTGCCAATACCCGTAACAAAACAATATCCGGTTGCATTTCTACCAAGCAAATAATCGGCATTGGTTACTGCATAATCGGTATACTTTTTTTCTTTGGTTAAAAGGTATGCTTTAATTAAAAGCATGCCCTGGTTAGCAGCATTCGAGTTGCTGCCCCAGTTAAAATCTCTTGCCGATTGCCCCATCACTGTTTGAAAAGCATTGGCTTTTGTTTTATCAATATAGTTGTTAGCAATGCCAACCACTTTATCTTTCATTAAAGTAAGTGTTGCCGCATAAGTTGCTGGCAACTTATCTTTAAAATGTAAGAAAGAATAAAAGCCCATCATACCCACACTTCCCCATCCGGGTAAGTTGATGTTGTCTTTTAGATGTGCTTCCACCACTTTATAAAAACTATCTGCCCTTGTAGTTAAAAATAATTCTGATGCTGCCCACAACCATTCGTCGTTAAAATTTCTATCGCCATAACCACCGGTTACAATGGCAGGTTTAAAGTTTTTATTCATTTCATCCTGATTGTAAGCCAATGCAGGATTCAGCAATGCCCATTGCCATGCTTTTATACTGGCAGCAATACAACTATCTGCCAAACCAGGCAACTGCTTTTTAAACTGTTGTAAAATCCTACTTGCCTGTGCTGTAACTGCTGCAAAATCTAATGTGGCAGCAGTACCTTTTTGCACTACATATCTTTTTTCCTTGGTTACACCCGGCATTACCATGCCATCAAAACTGGCATTGGTACATTTATTATACACACCACCATCGTTAGGGTCCTGCATTGTAAGCATCCAGCGTAAATTATAAATGGCTTCATTTAAAATATCAGGAACAGCATCATTACTTTCGGGAATATTAGTGTTGAGTTTTTTAAAGTATTCAGGAAAATCTTCATAAGCACTTAAGATAGTGCCCATGGTAATACCGGAATTTACGATGTACTTATTGTAATCTCCTGCATCATACCAGCCACCGGGAGTAGAAATTGTTGAACCTTCTGGACGTTCGGCAGTTGCTGCAGAAGGATGAACATATACCACATCATCTGCATGAAAACCGGTACGTTGCCACTTACCTGCATATTTTTCCTGCAATGGCATAGAAGCCCGTTGAAAATAATACCCTTTCAATACAGCAACCGCTGCATTTTTATTCACTTCATTTTTAATTTCAAAAGGGTAAGAATGATTTACTCCGTTAACTACAATATATTTTCCAGGTTTTGTAAAAACAGAAAAA
>JAYVJU010000305.1:0-5253 GCA_043769035.1 Ferruginibacter sp. | reverse complement strand
TTTTAAAACATTGGTTTAGTAAGTTATTATGTACAATTTAAACCCTGTTTCAACATATACTAATTAACCATCCTATTCTGTCCTTTTTTCCTCCTTTTCCCCTATTTTTGCCGTCCAAATTTCAGAACAACTATTATGAATAATTTGATCTACGCCGTTCCGGCAATGGGTGTTATAGGACTACTTTACACCTTATGGAAATTTAACTGGGTAAGTAAGCAGGATGCAGGTAACGACCGCATGAAAGAAATCAGCACTTATATTGCTGAAGGTGCCATGGCTTTTTTAAAAGCCGAATGGAAAGTATTGGGCTATTTTGTTGTTATTGTAGGCATACTGCTGGCAGTAATGGCAAGTGCTAATGCTCATAGCCACTGGAGTATTGCTATTGCTTTTGTACTGGGTGCAGTATTAAGTGCCACCGCAGGATATATAGGTATGAAAGCTGCTACCAAAGCCAATGTACGCACAGCACAGGCTGCCCGTACAAGTTTAAGTAAAGCACTTAATGTATCATTTACAGGTGGTGCAGTAATGGGTGTTGGTGTTGCAGGTTTAGCAGTGCTTGGCTTAGGTGGATTGTACATCGCACTAAAGGCTTATTTTGCTCCTGATGCCGCTATCGATTCGGAAGAAATGGTTAGAACTATTGAAGTACTGACCGGTTTTTCTTTAGGTGCCGAATCAATTGCGTTATTTGCCCGTGTGGGTGGAGGTATTTATACAAAAGCTGCGGATGTGGGTGCCGATTTAGTGGGTAAGGTAGAAGCTGGTATTCCTGAAGATGATCCACGTAACCCTGCAACTATTGCAGATAACGTAGGTGATAATGTAGGTGATGTTGCCGGTATGGGTGCCGATCTTTTCGGTTCTTATGTAGCAACTGTTTTAGCAACAATTGTATTAGGCCAGCAAACCACTGTAATTGGTACAGATGTTTTGGGTGGCTTCTCTCCTATAATATTACCGATGCTTATTGCAGGTGTTGGTATTTTGTTTTCTATAGTTGGTACTTTGTTTGTACGCATCAGCGAAACAGCAGGTATCAATACGGCTACAGTACAAAAAGCATTGAACATGGGTAACTGGGGTTCCATGATTCTTACTGCAATTGCTGCAGCATTTTTAGTTAACTGGTTATTACCCGAAGAAATGGTTTTACGTGGTGTTCCATTTACCAAATGGGGCGTTATGGGTGCCATTGCTGTAGGTTTAGCTGTGGGTGCTTTAATGAGCATCATTACCGAATATTATACTGCTATGGGCAAACGCCCTGTGCTTTCAATAATCCGTCAATCTTCTACCGGTCATGCTACCAACGTTATTGGTGGTTTGGCTGTTGGTATGGAAAGTACTTTTTTACCAATTTTAGTTTTAGCTGGTGGTATCTGGGGTAGCTACGAATGTGCAGGTTTATACGGTGTGGCCATTGCTGCGGCCGGTATGATGGCAACAACAGCCATGCAACTAGCCATTGATGCATTTGGCCCTATTGCAGATAACGCAGGTGGTATTGCCGAAATGAGCGAATTACCAAGTGATGTTCGTGAAAAGACGGATGTACTTGATGCTGTGGGTAACACCACTGCTGCAAGCGGTAAGGGTTTTGCTATTGCTTCTGCTGCATTAACTGCACTGGCTTTATTTGCTGCTTATGTAGGTATTTTTGATGGTAAGAACGGTAACATATTAATTACAGGTATTGATATTTATAAAGCAAATGTACTGGCCTGCTTGTTTGTAGGTGCCATGATTCCTTTTATATTTTCTTCATTAGCTATACGTGCAGTAGGCGAAGCGGCTATGGCCATGGTAGAAGAAGTACGCAGGCAGTTCCGTACCATTCCCGGTATCATGGAAGGTACAGGCAAACCAGAGTATGATAAATGTGTGGCTATCTCTACACAGGCTTCTCTTAAAAAAATGATGTTGCCTGGTGCAATTGCCATCATCTCTCCATTAATTATTGGTTTTATGCCAGGCCTTGGTGCAGAAGCATTGGGAGGGTTTTTAGCCGGTGCTACTGTTAGTGGTGTATTAATGGGTATGTTTCAAAACAATGCCGGTGGTGCATGGGATAATGCAAAAAAATCTTTTGAAAAAGGTGTGGAGATAAACGGAGAAATGTATTATAAAAAATCAGATCCGCATAAAGCTTCTGTAACTGGTGATACGGTAGGAGATCCGTTTAAAGATACTTCAGGCCCGTCAATGAATATCTTAATCAAATTAATGAGTATTGTTTCTTTAGTAATTGCTCCTACCCTTGCAACCATGCATGGTAATGAGTCGTCTAAACAAATTAAGAAAGAAGCTATTAAAGAAGTACTGATTACAAAAGCTGACAATAACAGTTCAATGAACGTTACTGTTACGGCTGATAAAGATGTTATGACTGCGGCCACAGATAAATTGATAGATGCTTTAGCAACAGATAATTTACTTAAAAGAGATAATTATACTTTATCAGTAAAAAAAGGAAAGATTGCTGTAAATGGCACAGACCTTAAAGACGAGCAGGCTGCTAAGTATAAAGTGTTGCTTGCTGACCTTGATGGCGCAGATCTTGAATTAAAGAACAGCCAGCAATAAATTTTAAGACGTTTTTTTTAAGAAGTCTAATCAGAACCATTATAACCAGAAAGCCCTGCTGTTTCCACATCGGGGCTTTTTTTTGCACAACTGGTTAAATATTTATAAAATTTTTATGAATGGGGTTGGTAATTACGAGTAAAGTCGTATTTTGCTTACGAAAACAATCGTAAATATGACACTTATTAAAAATACCAAGCCCACCGAAAGTGAATTAGAGATTTTACAGGTGCTTTGGGCTAACAATACAGCAACTGTTAGAACTGTACATGAAGAGCTATCTAAAACAAAAGATGCCGGCTATACCACCACGCTTAAACTGATGCAGATCATGCATGAAAAGGGTTTGGTAACAAGAGATGACAGCAGTAAAACACATATTTATCAACCTGCCATTAGCCGTGAAAAAACACAAAAACAGTTTTTAAATAAAATGATTGATACTTTGTTCGCCGGCTCTTCGGCAAACCTGGTATTGCAGGCATTAGGTGGCCATGATGCCAGCCAGGCAGAACTGGAAAAAATACAGGCATTAATTAATGAACTTAAAAAAGATAAGTAAATAAACCACCAAAACTAATACACCTTTTTATGTCACAACTCTCTTACAGTTTTTGCATGAGTATGTTGCACAGCCTATGGCAGGCAGGTGTTTTGGTATTAATCTATTTTTTAGCCGAGCAAGCATTACAGCAAAAATTCACACCGCTGCAAAAAAAGAACCTGTTGTTTGTTGCTGTTTTTACTCAGATCGTTTTACTGATTGCTACATTCTTTATTTATTATTTTAATACAGAAAATAGCTTAAGTACAAATTTTATTACTGAAACAGTTGCAGGAATTTTATCAGCAGATAGTGTTTATGCTGTAACACCATGGATATTTTCAGCCTATCTAATTGTTATGGGCTACAAGCTATTAACAGCCGTGGTTGAATGGCATTATTTAAAAAAACAATTCAGGCAGGGTTTACAAAAACCCCAAATAGATCTTAAGTTATTTACAATATTAAAAGCAAATCACTTTGGTATAAAAAGAAAAGTAACATTATGGTTAAGTGATATTATTACAACACCGGTTACTTTTGGTTTTTTTAAACCTGTAATCATTTTACCTGTAGCATTAGTAAATCAAATAACATTACAACAGGCCGAAACCCTCATCCTGCATGAGCTTACTCATATAAAGGCAAATGATTACCTGCTTAACTGGTTTTTAATTCTTGCTGAAAATATTTTCTTTTTTAACCCGTTTGTACTTGCTCTTTGTAAAAAGATACGTTTGGAAAGGGAAAAGCATTGTGATATTAATGTAATGGCATTTCAATATTCACCATTGGTGTATGCCGAAACTTTATTGCAGGCGCAACTTGTTAAGCAGTATGTTTCGCAGTATCAACTGGCTGCCACAGGCAGGCAGCAACAATTACTGCAAAGGATACAGTTTTTTACTGCTCCAAAAAACCAGGTGCAAAAGCGGCATAACCTTTTGTTACTTCCTCTTTTAACATCAATGCTGGTAATGGTTTTTGTTACAGCTGTATTTTTACAATATAAATTTACAGTAGGTAAAATTGTAATCCCTGAAACAGCTGTAACTCCTGTTACAGAAAAAAATAATGAAACAGTAATGCCCACGTTTGTAAATAACATTATTGAAAGTCTTACTGAAGAAAAATTACAAGCTATACAGGCAGAAGTAGAAAAACAGCAACCTCTTATAGAAAAGCAACTTAAAAAACTGGAGCCGTTAATTAAAGATTTTCAGGATAAAGCCGAAGCATTAGCACAAGATATCGAAGAAAATTTTGCCACACCGGCTGCAGTACAGGAAAACGATGCTATCAGGCAAATTGTAATAAGAGAAGAACAATCAGGCTCTAAAAACGCAGTGGTAAAAGTATATACCTTGTCTTTTGTAAATGGCAAATGGGTATTACAACCAGAATGGAAACTTGCTGCTAAGGAAATCCCTGTCAGAGATTCTCTTAACAAAATTGATACAAGTTTACCTCATCAAGAAGAGACTGCTTATTAACTCAATAACAACGGGGGCAGGCCTGGCTAAATTTATTTCCAATTATAAAGCCCAGCATTATTTCATTGGTGTTTTTGGTATAGGTTCTTAAACGTGATGTTGTAGCTACTTCATAAGAATAACTTACATTAAAAGTGTTGGAGATATTCAATCCTGCCATAGCGGAGTAACCCGAGATAAGATCAGAGAAACGATATCCCCCTCCCACCCAAACTTTATCCTGATATTGGAATTTAACATTGGTATGTAATCCGCCTAACTGTGGTTGCCAGTATTGAAACATTACTGAAGGCATCATCATTACATCATCTGTAAGAGAAAATCTGTAGCCGGCTGTTAAAAAATAATTGGGTGTATAATAACTGCCATATTTATCATTAGTTACAAATTGTGCTTTACCCGGAATAATATTTAATACTGACAAGCCTACAAAATATTGAGCCGAGTATAACCACAACCCTGCACCAATTTCTGGCTTTAGTTTTTTTAGTTCCCCGCTACTGATTCCGACAGCAGGATCATTAGGATCCAGGCTTGCCCATTCAATTTTTGAACGGTCTAAATTTACGCTGGTAATGCCGGCACTGAATCCTGCAGCCAAAGTTGTTTTAACACTTAGCGGCC
>JAYVJU010000304.1:0-23051 GCA_043769035.1 Ferruginibacter sp. | reverse complement strand
CAAAACTTTCCTGGCTCATCTCCCGCCATGCTTCACCATAATCATGGTTTTTATCCAGCATCAGTTTTTTTGCTGTTGCAATTTTTTCATCGTACAGTTTTTGTACGGTTGCTACCGGCAGGTCTTCCACTTCATCATCATGTATATCCAGTTGTATTAACCCGATGATACCATAATTTAAAATGCCTTTAAATTCACTGATGATGTCATCGCCAATTTTCTGTTCGCCTTTTTGCTGAATGGTGCGTATGCGTTTTGCTTTAATGTAAATCTGGTCGGCAACAGAAATGATCCTGTACACCCGCCACGAAGTGCCGTAGTCTTTTGTTTTATTTAAAAATACTTCTCTGCATAATTGTACTGCATTGTCGTATTGTGCAATGGTATCACTCATTACTTATTAATCTTTTTGGCTTGTGGTTTTACAATTGCTTTTGCCGGTTTTGCCTTAACGGCAGGTTTGGCTTTTGGCTGTGGCACAACTACTTTCTTTACTTCAACTTCAGGTTCAGGATTAAAGCCGGGTTCGTTGCTTACTTTAATAACATTCATATCAAACACTAATATTTCATCGGGCTTTATCAGTGGCTCTCTGCCGGCTTTACCATAAGCTAAAGCAGATGGAATGTACAGCGTAGCCAGCGTTCCTTTTTTCATTTCTTTCAATGCATCGGGCCACCCGGCAATAATACCACTCAACTGGCCTACCGGTACATCATAAGGACTTACATGTTGAAATTTAGGGTCGGTATTAGAATCAAATGATTTTCCGGTTTTAAAAAATTTACCGGTATAATTTACTGTAGCAATATTACCCGGAACCAGTTTTTTACCTGTACCTTCTTTTTTTATTACTACATAAGTACCCCATTTTGTTTTAATGGCTTTCAGTTTCTTTTTTGCCAGTTCAGCCTCAATCAATTTATTTTCAGCAGCAATCAGTTCTTTATTGTTATCCAGGTTTTGCTGTATCTGCGCTACCTGCCTTTTATAGGCTTTTTCTTTTGCCACCAGCATATGCGATTGCTGTGCACTGTCGGTTTGTTCTTTTGTAGTAAACACAGCCGATATGCGGTAAGTCTGGTAAATAAATTGCCCGGGCTGCATAAAAGGTGCAACCTGGCCTTTTGCCATTATACTGTCGGTTGATAATCGTATTACAACACTATCATGCAAATAAATGTTGTTGAAGGATTCTTTAAACGGACTTGGAAACTGTGCGGTATCGTAAATACCATATTGCGGCATGCTTTCTTCGTAGGTGCTGAACAAAAGGCTGTCTTTATAAGTTGCCGTTACATTTAATTCCATAAAATTTCCGTTCACCAATTTAATTCCGGCAGCAGAAGTATATAGTTTATATTCCGATCCGTCGGCGGCTTTACTGAATTTAAGGGTATCGGAACTGGTTTGTGCAATACTGTTTACTGACCCAATAATAAACATTAAAAAAAAGGAAGCTTTTCTCATTTAATTTTTTGAAGTTTGTATAATTGTTTTAACACCAAAAATAATTGAATTACACCAATGTTTACGTTAAACTGCAAGGGTAAATTATTAGTACTCGATTCTCCTGTAATTATGGGCATCATTAACGCTACCCCCGATTCGTTTTACAAGGGTAATATTAATGATGATATGTTATTGCTGGCAGAAAAGATGATAGCCGACGGAGCCACTATACTGGATATTGGCGGACAAAGCACCAGGCCCGGCAGTGAAAGGATTGCTGCAGCTGAAGAATTAACAAGGGTGATACCCGTTATTCAATCGATACACCAGCATTTTCCGGATACGATAATTTCAATTGATACTTACAACAGCAAAGTGGCCGCCGTTGCTGTTGAGGCCGGCGCATCAATTGTAAATGATATCAGCGCAGGCAATATGGATGAGGCAATGCTGCAAACCGTTGCTGTATTAAAAATTCCTTATGTATGTATGCACATGCAGGGCACACCTGAGCTGATGCAAAAAGAACCGCAGTACAATAATGTAACTACAGACGTTATCGATTTTTTTATTGCCAAAATTGAGCAATGTAAAAAAGCAGGTATTACAGATATTATTGTTGATCCCGGTTTTGGCTTTGGCAAAACCATTGAACATAATTTTTCTTTGTTAAAAAACATGAATGCCTTTGGCATTTTAGCTAAACCTGTACTGGCTGGTATTTCCCGAAAAAGCACCATCTACAAAACATTACATACTACTGCCGGTAATGCGTTAAACGGCACTACAGTTTTAAATACCATGGCATTAATGAATGGCGCTTCAATATTGAGGGTGCATGATGTAAAAGAAGCTAAAGAAGCAATTACCTTATATATGGCATATAAAAAAGCATCCGCCTGAGACGGATGCTTATACAATTCAATCTTTATAAATTAATTTCCTTTTTGTTTTTGTTCTTCCATTTGTGCCCTTACCCTTGGATTTGCATTTTTAAGACTGTCCATCATTTTTTCCTGTGATGCTTTCATTGCTTTTTCTTCTGCTGCCTGTTTTGCCATTCTTGTTTCTTCAGAAATAACATCCAGTACTTCCATATCAAAAACAAGTATCTGGTCAGGTTTAATTTCAGGAGCCCTGCCATTTTTACCATAAGCTAATGATGATGGAATGTACACTGTAGCTTTAGTACCTTTTTTCATTTCTTTCAAAGCATCAGGCCATCCTGCCATAATACCTGCTAATTGGCCAACCGGTACTTCGTATGGTGTTACATGCTGAAATTTAGGATCCACATTAGAATCAAATACTTTGCTGCTGTCAAATGTTCTTCCGGTGTAATTTACCGAGGCAATATCTTTAGCAGTAAGTTTTGGCCCTGTACCTTCTGTTTGAACGGCTACATAAGTACCCCAACTTGTTTTGGTTGCTTTAATATTATTTTTAGCCAGGTATTCATCAATCAGTTTGCTGTCTTTTGCAATCTGGTCTTTGTTGGTGGCTATCTCTTTTTCCACCTGTTTCAATTGTTTTTGGTTGGCCCTTTCCTGTGCAACTTTAATGTGTGTTTTTTGAGCACTGTCTGCCTGCTGCTCGGTGGCATAAGCATTTTCCATTTTAAAACACCTGTAGATGTACTGACCCTTTTTCATAAATGGAGGTGCCTGTCCTGTTTTTATAATAGAGTCTGTACTCATTCTAAAAACAACACTATCACCAACATGCAAAACTTTAAAGGCTTCTTTGTAAGGCGAAGGAAACTGTGCGGTATCGTAGCGTCCGTATTGAGGCATACCGTCTTCCCACGAACTGCCGAGGATACTGTCCTTATAACGTATCACCCCGTTAAATTCCATTACTTCGCCGGCAAGTATTTTTTTGCCGTTTTTATTACTGATTACTTTATACTCAGTACCATCTTTTGCTTTTTTAAAAGGTGTGGTACATGCCGATACTGCTAATGCGCAAATAACCGCTGCGTAAACAATTCTTTTCATTGCTTGATTTTATTATTTTTTTAAAATTGATAACTGCTTAATTGGGCTACATTTTCTTTCATAGCCAGTTTAAATTTTGCCACCACTTCATCCAGTGGCTCTTTATTAAAACCTCCGGCTGCATTAAAATGCCCGCCGCCGTTAAAATATTTTCTTGCAAATGTATTTACATCAAATCCTCCTTTACTCCTGAAAGAGCTTTTTCTTTCTTCTCCCCTGTCGATAATTATAGTGGCCAGTTTAATTCCTTTTATGCTTAACGGAAAATTTACCAGCCCTTCTGTGTCTCCTGTCCTCATATCATACTTTACCAGGTCCTGTTGTGGTATGGCTATTAATGCGGTATTGTATTCGTAAAATATCTCCATCCGGTTAAGCAACACATTGCCAATAAACCGAAAACGGTTTTCTAAAAAATTATCATACAGTTCTTCGTGAATATGGCTGTGCTCCAGGCCCCTGTCTTTAAGATGCCCCACCAGTTTATGTACGCTTGCCGTTGTGGATGGAAAACGGAACGACCCGGTATCCGTCATTACGCCGGCATAAATACATTCCGAAATTTCGGTGGTTATCTTATCTGCATTACCTGAATCTGCAATAAAATCGTAGATCATTTCGCAGGTAGAGCTTTTACCAATATCGCTTACCCCATAAGCAAATACTTCTTCCTGCGGCTCACGGTGGTGATCAATTAAAATTTTTTCGGCCTTTGCAGCCATTAATTTTTCCTCCATTCTTTTAGTACGGCTCAGCGTATTAAAATCAAGGCAAAATATCCAGTCGGCTTCGTCAATAGCAGTATTGGCTTTTGCGTTTGGCGATTCGTAGTCCAACACTTCGTTACACCCGGGCATCCAGTTTAAAAAAGTGGCCCAGTTGGTTGGAGAGATGACTGTTACTTTATGCCCAAACCCTTTTAAAAAATGCCACAATGCCAAAGAAGACCCCATTGCATCTGCATCCGGCTTCTGGTGAGTGGTTATCACTACCTTTTTAGGATTGGCCAGCAGCGGGTATATATTTTGTATTTGTTGCATAAAGAGGCGCAAAAGTAGGTGAAAACTGGGGATTTCGGATTTTAGATTTTAGATTTTTATACTTAAGGCAGCTTCCACAGTGCAATAAAAATACAATGAAAAATTTTTATATACCCTTAAAGTTTAAATCCGAAATCCTTTTGTTTTCATTTTAAACTTTGCAACAAATCTGAAACCGGCAATCTGAAATCTAAAATCCATCCATTATCTTTGCGCCTTAAAAATCAATACAATGAGTAACAGAACATTTACAATGATTAAGCCTGATGCTACTGCCAAAGGGCATACCGGAGCAATTTTACAGATGATAAATGCTGCAGGTTTTAGAATTGTGGCTATGAAAACTACACACCTTAGTGCTGCAAAAGCCGGCGAATTTTATGCTGTACATGCCGAAAGGCCATTTTACGGCGAATTAGTTGAATTCATGAGCCGTGGCCCTATTACAGCCGCAATTTTAGAAAAAGAAAATGCAGTGGAAGATTTTCGTAAACTGATTGGTGCTACCAACCCGGCCAATGCAGAGGAAGGTACCATCCGCAAATTATATGCTGCTTCTATTGGCGAAAACGCCGTACACGGCAGCGACAGTGATGAAAACGCCTTAATTGAAGGAGATTTCTTTTTTAGTAAACTGGAGCAGTTTTAATTACCAAAAATTGAATTATTAATAAAGCCGTTGATTTATTTCAGCGGCTTTTTATTTATATTATATAAAATAAAGAAGCCCTCCGGGGAACCGGAAGGCTGTTTACTTAACTAAAAAGCACAAACAAACTAAAAAATTAAGGTAAAAACGGTGTGTTGTTATTATTATAACGAACAAGTTTCTGCTATATTGCGTTTACAATTTATATGACTGTTACACTTACAATCGTCCGCTACCGGAAACGCTTTATTCCCTTTGCTTTGCTGGCAATGGCCCTGTTCCGGTTTCCACTGGCATTTAATAAAAGGTCTCAATTCTGGAAGTTGATGGGCAGTGGCAAAAGCGGCAGCTTTGACAAAACACCCGATTGGCAGCAATGGGCTGTATTATCTGTTTGCAACCTTAAGTTTAAAAACGTACAGATTATTCATTACCCACAAAAAGTTATTACACAAAAATTATATGGCACCTTCATTAGCAAATGGCTCAATTTATTTGGCTGCCAAACCCTTACCTATTTTTTGGAACCTATTGAAGGCCATGGTTTATGGGATGGAAAAAAGGTTTTTGGCGAACTGCCACATAAAACGGATTATGAAGGACAGATTGCCGTACTTACCAGGGCCACCATCCGTTTAACCAGGTTAAAAAGGTTTTGGAACCATGTTGATGGTGTAGCCGGACAAATGGCCACTGCAAATGGTTTTGTTACTTCGTATGGTATTGGAGAAATGCCCCTGATTAAACAGGCCACTTTCAGCATCTGGCAAAGTAAGGAAAGCATGAAAGCATTTGCCTACCAGCTAAAGGAACACCAGGAAGTGATACAGAAAACCCGCCAGGAAAAATGGTATAGTGAAGATATGTTTACCCGGTTTAAAATTATTGCCTGTACAGGAAAGCTTAACGGCATTAATCCCTTAAAACTAAAGTTGTAGCTTTGATAAGTCACCAAATTTTTCAGCTTGCCAGCTGATTCGTTATATGAAAAATATTAAACTGATTGAAGTACCATCTGAAATTGGGGCAGGAACCCGTGGCGCCAGCCTTGGGATAGCTGCCATAAAGATTGCTGCACTGGATTTTATGAGTAATTTTTTTGTACACTTCCCTTCAGAAAAAATTGAAGCAGAAAACCAGCAGCTTTTTGAACCCATTCAATCGCCTTACGCCAAAAGAATTAATGGCGTATTAGCCACATGCGAAAAAGTAAGCAAGGCTGTGAATGATGCTGTTAAAAATAATTTTTTTCCGGTGGTGCTAAGTGGCGACCATAGTAATGCTGCCGGTACCATTGCCGGGCTAAAAATGGCAAAACCTAAAAGTAAACTGGGTGTAATATGGATTGATGCCCATGCCGATCTGCACACGCCTTACACAACCCCAAGCGGTAACATGCATGGTATGCCGCTGTCGGCAAGTATTGCAGAAGATAATGTTGATTTTAAAGTACACGACCTTGATGATAAAACAGTAAAGCAATGGGAGCAATTAAAAAATATTGGTAAGATATCTCCTAAAATTTTACCTGAAGATATTGTATTCATCTCTTTACGTGATTTTGAAAAAGAGGAAAAACATGTTATTGAAAAACACGGCATAAAAGTTTTTACCACCAATGAAGTACGGCGAAACGGTGCCGAGATCATATACAGAAAAGCCATCCGCTATTTAAGCGACTGCACCGATATTTATTTAAGTTTTGATGTGGACAGTCTCGACTCTTCTATAAGCCGGGGCACCGGAACACCGGTAAGCAATGGTTTACGAGAAAGAGAAGCGGAGGATCTTATCAGTAAATTTATGCAGCACCGCAAAATCTGCTGCTTCGAAATCACAGAGGTAAATCCCACCTTGGATAAAGAAAACCTGATGGCCGAAATTGCATTTAATATTTTACAAAGAAGTGTAAATATTTTAATGATGAACTGAGTAGTGAGTAAGGCAGATTAGATTTGAAAGAGAAATGTTACAATTAATATGAAATTTTTATTTACCTCTGTTTGTTTTTTTATTGCTGTAAACCTTTTTGCACAAAACAGAACTGCATATATCAACACTATAAAAACTTATCAAAAAAAATATGTGGCCACACATGAAGTAGTAAAAGGAAAAATGAGAAAGCTGTTTCGTTTTTTTGCTGCTGATGAAAATTTTAGGATTCAATGCCATTTTGAGAGTGCTACTGATACTGCTGTTATCAGTATGAAAACATCGGGTAAAACCATTCCACAAAAAGATTTTAAACGGTATGGTAAATTGATATTTACTCTTCATGATACTGCATTACAGTTAACCGTATATCAATCGGTACAGCAAAACCCTTTGTATAAAAATTATTTGTTCATCCCTTTTACCGATGTAACCACCGGTGATGAAACTTATGGCAGCGGCCGCTATATTGATATTGAAACAACTGATATAAAAAACAATACGGTTACTATAGATTTTAATAAGGCCTACAACCCATATTGTGCATACAGCAACGGCTACAACTGCCCTATTCCTCCAAAAGAAAATTATTTGGTTGTAGCTATTAAAGCCGGGGAAAAGAATTTTGCAGGAGTACATTAGTTTTTATCGCCTGCATTACACATTTTCTCATATTGAAAATAATTTTAGTAACTTTAGAACAGTACGTATTAATTAACTGTAACCTTCTAAAATTACTAATTATGAGAAAAGCACCCCTTCTGCGGTTTGCTATGCTGCTGCTGTTGGCATTACCGGCAGTGGTTTTTGCACAAACCCGGCTCATCAGCGGCACGGTAACCAACAGCCGTAACGAGGCTGTACCACTTGCCACCGTACAGCAAAAAGGCACCACCATTTATGTAACAGCATCAGAAACCGGGCAGTTTACTATTAAGGTAAACGGCAGCAGCCCTGTGCTGATAATTTCTGCCTCTGGCTACAACAATGCTGAAGTAAGCGTTGGCACAGCCGCCGTTTACGATGTACAGTTAAAAGACGGAAACTCTTTAACAGAAGTAATTGTAACCACAGCTTTTGGTGTAAAGCAAAAGAAAAAATCGCTGGGGTATAATGTGCAGGAGCTTTCAGCTTCGCAACTTGACAAAGGAAAAGAAAACAATTTTATAAATGCCCTGCAGGGTAAAGTAAGCAATGTAAACATTACATCTTCAGGTGGTGCACCCGGTGCTGGAACGGATATTTTAATTAGGGGTATGTCATCCCTTAACCCTGCTGCCAATAACCAGCCGTTAATAATTATTGACGGGCTGCCGGTAAACAACAGTACTTTACCTGCAAGCGTAATACCCAGTGCAGGCAGCAACAGTTTGCAGGCACGCAGTAACGATCAGTTTGCTTATGCCAACCGTGGGCTTGATATTAACCCCGATGATATAGAATCTATCTCTGTATTAAAAGGCGCAGGTGCTACAGCATTGTATGGCCTGCAGGCTGCAAATGGTGTACTCATCATTACCACAAAAAAAGGCAGTGCTGGTAAAATGAATATCAGTTTCAATACCTCGGCAAGTTTCGATTATCTTACTAAATACCCCGAAATACAAACTACTTACCGTGAGGGTGCCAATGGAAGAATACCCGTAAATTCCGACGGCTCATTAGGATTGAAGTTTCAAAGCTTTGGCCCATTGCGGCAAGCTACTGACCCTGCTAATAATAATTTCAAAAATGCCTTTACCACCGGGCACCGTTATAATAATTCTTTAACTATGCAGGGCGGCAATAATAAAGCAACTTACTACAGTTCTTTTTCTGCCTTAAACCAGGATGGTATTTTAGATTACACTAAGTTTAACCGTTATACTTTTAAACTGGCAGGCACTTATCAGGCATCGCCAAAATTAATTGTAAGCAGTGCCGCCACACTTACTTCATCAAAAAATATACAACCATCTGCCGGAGATAAAGGCGTAATGACAGCACTGTCGTATTACACACCCACTTTTGATGTAAGGGATTACATTTATCCTGATGGAAGTATGAAAGTATATTCTCCTACTGTTATTGATAACCCTTTGTATGTGGCCCGTTTCAGCCAAATGAAAAGTAACCTGGCACGTATAGTTGGTAATGTTGGTTTCAATTACACCATTATACCAAAACTAAAATTTGATTATAAAATTGGTGGCGATTTTTATAATGATGAACGCACCCGTATAGTGCCAGGCCCCCGCTATGCCGGCGACCCCACCACTTTTGATATGGCCATTGCCAATGGCGGCTTTATGGTAGAAGAACGGGTAACATTTAGAAATATTACCAGCAATGCATTGCTTACCTGGCAGGATAAAATAAACAGCGATATTGATTACACCATACTTGCCGGTACAAATATTGAAGTAACACACAGCGATATTGTTAACACCCGTGGCGAACGTTTTGCATTACCCGGCTTTTTCGATTTAAGTAACACTACTACTTTATACGCCTTTCGCAGTAACAGCAACAGAAAGTATGGCGGCATTTTTGGAAGTGCCAAGTTTGGTTATAAAAATGCGGTGTACCTGGAAGTTACAGGAAGAAACGACTGGAGTTCTACTTTGCCAACAGCTAACAACTCCTTCTTTTACCCCTCTGCAAGTTTAAGCTACGTTTTTACCGACCTGCATAAATTAAGCAACGATGTTTTAAATTTTGGTAAACTGCGTTTCTCCTATGCAGGTGTGGGTAAAGATGCGCCTGTGTACAGTGTGGGTTCTTACTTCTCTTCTGTTGCAGGTTTTCCGTTTGCAAGCGGGGCCAACAACATACCCGGTTTTTTACGCAGCTCTTCTTATGGCGACCCCAACCTGAAACCGGAGAAACAAACTTCGTTTGAAGTGGGTACCGAACTGCGTTTCTTAAAAAACAAATTTGGAATAGATGTTTCTTATTACACCAGTAAAAACGAAGACCAGATTATTCCTGTGCCACTCTCCTATACCAGTGGCTACAGCCGTTTTGTAACCAATGCAGGTACTATACAAAACAGTGGTGTAGAGCTTGAGATAAGCGGTGCACCTGTTAAAACAAAAAACTTTAGCTGGAATTTTATGATTAACTGGGCTAAAAATAAAAGCGATGTAGTGGCCATTAAAGAAGGTATAAGTGAAATTGCTTTTTACGACGAAGGAAGAATTGTAAATAAACTGGTGGTTGGCGGCAGTGCCGGAGATTTATATGGTACTTCGTACAGAAGAGATGCCAATGGCAAGCTGTTAATTTTAGCATCCGGCTTTCCTGATTATACACCCACATTTGTAAAAGCAGGTAATGCTTTGCCCGACTGGCTGGGCAGCATCAACAATACTTTTACGTACAAAGATTTTTCATTGTCGTTTTTAGTAGAGTATAAAAAAGGCGGGGATATGTTTGATGTAACCATGCGTAACTCCATACGCAACGGGGTATTAAAAATTACAGAACAAAGATACCAGCAGGTAGTATTTGATGGTATTAAAATTGCCGATGGCAAACCCAATGATATACCGGTAATACTGGATCATAATTATTACCGCAACACCAACTTTTTTAACAACATTACCGATGTAATACTGCAGGATGCAAGCTGGCTGCGTTTAAGAAACGTAAGCATCAGTTACAGCCTGCCAAAGAAAATTACAGACCGTACAAAAGTTATAAAAGGTATGCAGCTTGGGCTTACTGCCAGCAACTTTCTTTTATGGACACCCTACTCCGGTTATGATCCCGGAAGCACCGCCTTTTCAGCAGGCTACAATGTATATGGCTTTACCGGAAGTAATATACCCAACTTCAGCTCTGTAATTGTAAACCTTAATGTTAACTTTTAAAACCACTTATATGAAACTGTATAAAATAAAAATAACAGCGCTTGTTGTAAGTGTACTAATATTGGGTGGTTGTAAAAAATTTGTAGAAAGTGGTAATGTAAATATTAATCCCAATCAGCCTGCAGATGTAACATTAAATACACTGCTGCCTGCTGTGCAATTTGTAACAGCCAATAACCAAACATCGGTAGCATATATTACCAGCATGTTTACCCAGCAAATGGCCGCATACAGCAGCGGGCCTATTAATGATGATCAGCACCGTGATGTAAGAATTTCATCAGCCTATTTTGGCTTATACCAAAATGGTATGACCAACAGTAAACTGCTGATTGATAAAGCAGGTGTTTTAGGCGCTCCGCACTATGCTGCTATTGGCCGTATTTTATTTGTAACCAACATGCAGCTGGCTACAGATACTTATGGTGATGTGCCTTTAAGTGATGCCTTTAAAGCACCCGAGGTACTGCAGCCTAAATATGATAAGCAGCAGGATATTTACACCTACATGCTTGCAGAGCTTGACAAAGCCATTGCAGAAATTGCACTTACAAATCCTGCAACATTAAGGCCGCTGATTGATGATTTATTTTACGGAGGTAATATGACAAGATGGAGAGAAGCAGCCCACTTTTTAAAAGCAAGGCTGTACCTGCATCAAACAAAAAAAGGCGTAGCCACTGCTGCAAGTAATGCACTTACAGCACTTGCCAATGGATTCACAGCTAATACCAGCGATTTTCAAATGATATTCAGCGATAAAAACCCTAACCCCTGGCATGTAGCAGTATCTGGCCGTATTTCGGGCAGTGCGGTGTTTACCATTGCACCATCGCAAAGGTTTTTAAATAACTTAACAGGCGTTACTTACGCAGGATTGTTTGACCCACGAGTAAATAAATTGATTTCAAAAAGCGGCAGCAATCCACAATACCTTGGTTTAAACAATGGCTTTGGTAATACCGGCGGTAATAATTGCGATTTAAGAGACACCAGTTTTTATGCTCAAAAAATTTCGCCATTGGTTATTGGCAGTTATGCCGAGCAAAAAATGATTGAGGCAGAAGCAAGATTTTTAGCAAACGGTGGCACTGCTGCTTCAGTGGGTACAGTACAGGCAGCATACGATGCGTATAAAGCTGCAATAGCTGCCAACCTTTCTAAAATGGGTTTACCTGCAGCATACAGTGCATTACCGTTGGTAGATGTTGGTACTGCTAACCTTACCATGGAGCATATTATGAGAGAGAAACAGGTAATACTGTTTTTAAACCCAGAAGCCTGGACAGATATGCGGCGTTATGATTACAATACAAATTTATTCAGGGGTATTGCATTGCCGGTAAATCAAAATGCAGAAATGGGCGGGCAGCAAATACGCAGGGCCATGTATCCGCTGGAGGAAGTTACCCGTAACCCCAATGCACAGGCCGTATTTAAACCCATGACTGATAAAGTTTGGTGGGATCAATAAAATTATTCACTATTAATAATTGAAACATGAAAGCAATAATAAAAACAGTATTTGCAGTAACTGTAGCGGCACTGCTGTACAGCTGCGAAAAAAGTAAGAACTTTATAGAAGATAGCACTATATCAACAGGTGTTGGTTATTTTCCTATTTCCAACAATACCATACAGGATTTTAATATTACACCGGCACGTACACTTTCCACCACTTCGGGCAGTGCCACTTCTTATGCAGGTGGTGCCATTATTAAAGCCGAGGTAACTTTCTTTTCGCAAAGCCCGGTAAAAGAAACAGTGTTGTACAATACCATTGGCACCGGTACAAAAACTGCTGTTACCACTATTCCATATACCCCTTCTTTTTCTGCATTAAAAGGCGTGGATACTTTAATGATAAACTATACAGTACCTACGGCACCAGCAGCAAACACTGTTATACGTTTAGATTATGAAGTTGTAAACGAAAATGCTTTAAAAGTGGTACGTACAGTTTATATAAGACGTACTTAAATCTTATAAATAAAAAAGGGGCTTGATTAAACAAGCCCCTTATAATTTATTTATTGCACTTATTTTTTTTACATGCCTGCACCCATTTGCTGTTGCTTTTTTAAATTACTTAAAGATGGGTCTAACTCAATAGCTTTATCGCACATGGCCTGCCCACGGTCTTTTTCTCCTTTTTTAATAAAGCACTGGCCAGCCTGATATAATGCTTTGCCATCGTTTTTATCCATTTCTAAAAGCTTCTGGCAAAATTCCAGGGTTTTATCGTATTTTTTTATCTGGTAATACGCATCGGCAACATCACGTAACAAATCTTTATTACCTGGTTTTTTTTCCATTATTTCCATTACCAGTTTTTCTCCTTTTTCAAACTCTCCGCTATAAATGTAAGAGAACCCGAGGTTTTCTTTAAAGTCGTTGCTTTGTGTAAAACCGTTTGCCGCTGCTTTATTAAAATACACCACGGCATTTTTATAATCGTTAACAGTATAATACAGCAAGGCCAGCTCATGCAGCCACGTAGCTTTACCAGTATCTAAAAAAACAGCTTTGTCGTAATAATAAATGGCTTTTCTTTCCTGTTCCATTTCCAGGTAACTGCGGCCCAAAGTATAATTCACTTCTGCATCGGCAGGATTTTTAGCAACAAGTGCAAGCAATGCTTTTTCTGCTTTTGCATAATCTTCCTGCTGAAAATAACTTAAGGCAATTATTTTTTCGGCATTGGCACAGTCTTTACATAATAGAGCCAACTCAACTGCTTTTGCATACTGCCTGTAATTGTAATATAACTCCATCAGCTCCTTTACAGGTATTGTATTGCCGGGTTCCAGTTCATGTGCTTTTGAAAAATTGCCGATGGCCGCATCGGTTTTACGCATTTCAAGATTGGCATAACCATTCTCAACGTATGCAGCAGTAAGTTTAGCATCAAATTTTATAGCTTTATCAAAAGCCTTTGATGCAGCTAAAAAATGTTTAGCTGTTTTTTCTTCTACTCCTTTTTGATAATAGAATTGTGCACTGTCGCTGTTTTGTGCAAAGGCAGTAACTGAAAATAATAAGGTTGTTGCGGTCAGGATGTTTTTCATAGTAAGATTGGGCACAATAATTATTCCACTATTTAAGTATTACCGCTGCTAACGCCGGAAGGTGCAGGTTTATTTCATATTGTCCCGTCTTTTTATCCACCAATGTACAGGCTATTTCCGGGTTAAACACATCACCAGTTCCCCAGTATTTTTTTTCATCGCTGTTAAACAGTTCTTTCCATTCTGTTTTACCATAAGCGTATAATTTCCAGTTGTTATGTACAACCGGTGTCATGTTTAAAATTACAAGCACATCATCTTTCTTCTTTTTGCCTTTTCTGCGAAATACCATTATCGATTCGTTACGATGGTTAAGATCAACCCATTCAAAACCAGCATTATCAAACTGCAGCTCATGCAATGCCGGTTCGTCCCTGTATAAACGATTGAGATCTTTAACACATTCCTGCATCATTTTATGGCAGTCAAACTCCAACAACTCCCAGCTTAATTCGCTTTTATAATTCCACTCTGTGGTTTGTGCAAATTCATTACCCATAAACAACAGTTTTGCACCGGGGTGTGTAAACATGTAGGTATATAACAACCGCAGGTTGCTGAATTTCTGCCACTCATCACCCGGCATTTTGTAAATCATGGGGCTTTTACCATGTACCACTTCATCGTGGCTTAGTGGCAGCATAAAATTTTCATCATAAAAATACATCATGCTGAATGTAAATTTATTTTGATGATGAGAGCGGAACAAGGGATCCATTTTAAAATAATCCAGTGTATCATGCATCCAGCCCATCATCCATTTCATTCCAAAACCCAATCCACCTTCGGTTGTAGGCTTGCTTATTTTTGGCCAGTCGGTAGATTCTTCTGCTATAGTTTGTACATCAGGAAAATCCCTGTAAATAGTTTCGTTAAAATGTTTTACAAATTCTATAGCTTCTAAATTTCCATTGCTGCCAAATGCATTAGGTTCCCACTCTCCTGCTTTTCGTGAATAATCTAACCGTAAAATAGAACTTACTGCATCAACACGAATGCCGTCAATATGAAATTTATCGAACCAATACCTGCCGCTGCTGATCAAAAAAGATTTTACTTCGCCCCTGCTGTAATTAAAAATATAGCTGTTCCAGTCGGGATGAAACCCTTTACGCATATCTGCATACTCATAGGTATGTGTACCATCAAACATAAACAAACCATGTGCATCGTAAGGAAAATGCGATGGCACCCAATCCAGCACCACACCAATATCATTCTGGTGAAAAGCCTCTACCATTGCCATAAAATCTTCGGGTGTACCAAAACGGGATGTGGCTGCAAAATACCCTGTACCCTGGTAACCCCAGCTGCCATCAAAGGGATGTTCCATTACCGGCATCAGCTCCACATGTGTAAAGCCCATTTCTTTTACATAAGGCACCAGCCTTTCTGTTATTTGCTGATAACTGTTTAAACTTTCTTCATCATCTTTTACCGGCCTCATCCAGCTTGCCAAATGCACTTCATACACACTCCATGCAGCACCCAGTGCATTATTCTTTTTCCTTTTCTTCATCCATGCTGCATCATCCCATTTTTTAGTGGTCTCCCAGGCTATAGATGCAGTATTAGGCCTTACTTCCCAATAGTTGGCATACGGGTCTCCTTTATCTAACACCATGCCTTTATATCCTATAATGCGGTATTTATAAGCTTCGCCTTTTTTAAAATGAGGAATAAATCCTTCCCATATACCAGAGCCATCCTGCCTTACATATAAATCATGTGCTGCCGGGTTCCAGACATTAAAATCTCCAATTACACTTACAGCAGTAGCATTAGGTGCCCATACTGAAAAATAAAAACCATCAGTATCCAATACACTTAACCGATGGCTGCCAAATTTTGTGTATGCATTGTATAATGTACCGTTCTGGTAATTCCTGATATCCTCATCGGTAAACAGGGAATAACTCCATACCGGTTTTGTACTGTCAACAAAATGCTGTTCTTCGTATTTAAGTGGGGCTTTCATTTTTGTAATTAGTTTCTTTTTTGCCGCTGAAGAATTTGATGTTGCCATTTATGGAAATGAGTTATAGTTGAATCTTTACAAAGCCGATTTTTGCTTTAACGTAAATTTAAGAATACTAATTAAGGAATTAACAATTATTATATCGAGTTTTAGCAGGTATTTCAGTTATAGCCAAAAAACACCACCAACCCCCTACTCATGCACAAACTAACTGCATTATTACTGGCCTTTTTCTGCCTTTCCATGGCCTCATTTTCACAAACTGTTTCTGTATCTGGTAATTTAAGTGATAAATCGGATAATAAACCTGTTAAGAATGCTGTTGTTGCATTACTTACTCCTAAAGATTCTATCTTATACAAGTTTATACGTACTGATGCTGCCGGCGATTTTATTTTGAAAAATGTAAACCCCGGCAATTATATTTTTATGACTACTCACCCATTTTATGCCGATTACACGGATACTATCAGCGTGAAAGATGCTGACAACAAAATGGGCAGCGTTGCGCTATTTAATAAAAGCAAACTATTGCAGGAAGTAATTATTAAAACAGGATCGGCAATAAAAATAAAAGGCGATACCACTATTTATACGGCAGATAGTTTTAAAGTAAGTGCTAATGCTAATGTAGAAGAACTATTAAAAAAATTACCCGGCATACAGGTGGATAAGAATGGCGAAATAAAAGCCATGGGCGAAAAAGTAGCTAAAGTTTTAGTGGATGGTGAAGAATTTTTTGGAGATGATCCCGGTATGGCCGTAAAAAATTTAAGGGCCGATGCAGTTAAAGAAGTGCAGGTGTTTGATAAAAAAAGCGACCAGGCAGAATTTACCGGTATTGATGATGGAAACACCCAAAAAACCATTAATCTTAAATTAAAAGACGATAAAAAGAGAGGATACTTTGGAAAAATTGATGCTGCAGGCGGACCGCAAAAACTTATTGACGACAGGTACAATACCAATATTTTGCTGAGTTCATTTAAAGGCAAAAGAAAACTTACCGGTTTCGTGTTGAATGGTAATACCGGGCAGGATGGCCTTAGCTGGCAGGACGAACAAAAATTTGGCGGGGAAAATGAAAATTTCAGTATGAACATGGATGATGATGGGAATGTAAATTTTATGTGGAATGGCGGAGGCAGCGATGATGAACCCTATGTAAACACCGAGAATGGGTTTATAAAAAATACCAATGCCGGTTTACAATACAGCAATAAATGGAACGATAAACAAACATTCAACATCTCACCTAAATTCAATAACCAGATATATACTAATAGCAACGGCAGGTTTAGCCAAACACAAATTGGCGATAGTGCACTAAATGAAAACTCTACCGGAGTTACTAATGTGAACAGGCGTAATTTTAAAACCAATGCTACTTACGATATAAAACTGGATAGTAACAACACTATAAAATTTACTGCCCGTGCAAATTTTTATCATACAGAAAGTGAAGAGCTGCGTAATGGTATCACCACCGGAAAAACAGGAACAATAAAAAATATTACCGAAAGGAATTTGCAAAGCACTTCTGATAAGGCTGCCTATAGCGGCAGTGTAATATTTAAACATAAGTTTAAAAAAGCACGGCGCACTGCCTCAATAAATACCGACTGGAATTTGTTAAATACTGATAGTGAAAGCTATTTAAAATCTAAAAACCAAAGTTACTTTGATGGCAGCCCGGCAACAGCGCAGGATTTAAACCAGTTTAAAAGGTCGGACAAAACCACGCAGAATATTTCAGCCACTTTAGTATATACCGAACCGCTGAGCAAGAAATATTCTTTAGAGTTATCGCACCAGCTATCTTTTAATAAGGGTGTTAATGATCAGCTTACTTACAGTTATTCTAACTTAACCGGCAAGTACGACTTTGTAGTAGATTCTTTATCTAACCAGTTTGACCAGGGTATTACGGTTAACAGGCCATCTGCAAGAATCAGCTTTAACGATAAAAAGATAAAATACAATTTTGGAAGCGGTTTTGCCTTTACCCATTTTAATTTACTGGATAAATCTTTCGACAAAAATTATGTAAGAAATTACACTAATTTTTTTCCGTCGGCTAATTTTACCTACAACTACAAAAGTAATCACAGCCTTCGTTTTAATTATAATGGTAATACCAACCAGCCATCGCTTAACCAGTTACAGCCATTAAGAAATAACAACGATTACTTTAACCAGTATGTGGGTAACCCCGACCTTAAACCTTCTTTTGCCAACACCTTCCGGCTTTCGCATAATAGCTACAATTTTTTAAAAGAATTAAATACTTACCAGTCGTTTAGTTTCAGAACTGTACAAAATGCTATTTCCAACAGCCGTGTAACAGATCTGGATAGCGGTAAAACCACTACTAAACCTGTAAACATCAATGGTAATTTCTCAATAGGCTTTTATGGCGGTACCTGGTTTAAATTAAAGAAACTGAATGTACAGGTTGGCTTTAACCCTAATGTTAGCTTTAATAAAGCAGCCAATATTATCAACAACGTTAAAAGTTTTGCCAATACATTAAATACCGGTATATCAGTATATTTATCAAAATCAAAAGATAAAAAGTATGACATCAGCCTGAACAACGAGTTTTCTTACAACAGGAATACCACAACACAAAACAGCGTTGTAAAAAAATTCAATACCAATAATACCAGTCTTTATACAACGGTTTATTACAAAAAAACATGGTCAATAACTACCGACTACAATTTCTTTATCCGGCAAAAAACTGTTGATTTCCAGGATAACCTTACCAACCAGTTGTGGAATGCCAAATTGCAAAAAACATTTAAGAACGACGAGTTTACTGCCTACATTATGGTAAGAGATATTTTGAATCAGAATATTGGCATCAACAGAAGTTTTTACGAAAACACTATTGTTGAGGAAAGAAACGACAGGCTAAAAAGATATGGTATGATAGGATTTACCTGGAATTTTAAAAATAAATCCGCCACCGCAAAAAAATAATTTAACTGAGCATTTAAACTGATAATATGAAACCTATTCTTTTTTTATTTACCATACTATTTACAGCTACTGCCACAAACGCACAGCAATTTATCGACAAAGCCGTAATTGAATACGAGGTAAAGACTAATATAAAAAAAACAATGAGTAATGATAGCTGGGGAGAAATGCTGAAAGATAATATGAGCGAATTTAAAACTGCCTTTTATACTTATACATTTGCCGATAATAAAAGTATATATAAATTCGACCGTTGGGATGCCAGTACTAAAGTGCCGGCATGGTTTAAACAGGATGATGAAGAGAACGTCTGGCACTTTGATTTTACCGCAGGAAAAATTAATGTTCAAAAACAAGTGCAGGGTACCAAACTAAATGTGGCCGACAGCATACCCGCCATAGAATGGAAAATATCCAATGAAAACAGGGAGATTGCCGGTTTTAATTGCCGCAAAGCTGTAGGTAAAATTATGGACAGTGTTTATGTTTTTGCGTTTTATACCGACGAGATAACTATCCCTGGCGGCCCATGTTCTATCAGTGGTTTGCCGGGCACAATTTTGGGATTGACCATACCAAGATTATACACTTCTTACATTGCTACAAAAGTGATGCTTACAGGTATAAAAGAAACTGATATTAAGCCTGCCACTTCTAAAAAATATTATACCTATGCCAGCCTGAAATCAATTATTGAAGAAAAAACTAAAGACTGGTACAGCTGGGGCGATGATAAAGAAGAAAACAAAAGATTGAAAAATCTTTTTTTATGGAATGCTTTTTTATAAGCTATTTTACCAGCTCAACTATTTTAATTTGGTAAGAACTCAGTGTAAAATCTTTCAGATCAGCAATTGATCCGGAAATAACATCCTTAAATTTTGTAAAGCCCTTCGTTCTTTCTGCAAATCTGTCAACTGTAATTTTCTTTTCTTCTTTTGCAGTATTTGAAATTACCATTACAGTTTGATTATTATCGTACCGGAAATAAACATATACCCCATTCTGCGGAATAAACTGCATGGTTTTACCTGTTGTAAGTGCAGATGATTTTTTGCGGAAGTTGGCCAATGTTTTTACATAATTGAACGCTTCATTTTCCTGCGGCGTTCTTCCGCCGGCATTAAATTTATTATTCGGATCCCCTGCCCAGCCGCCCGGAAAATCCAGTCTTACATCCTGGTCGGTAGGATTTTTAAAATTCTTCATCAAAACTTCATCGCCATAATACAATTGCGGAATGCCACGCATGGTAAGTAACATGGCCATTCCCATTTTATATTTTGCAAAATCTTCATTTACTACAGAGTAAAACCTGTTCATATCATGATTATCCAGAAAGATGCAATTATTAAGTGGTTCTTTATAGGCAAAGTCTTCTGCCAGGGTAAGGTATAATTTATTAACCCCTTCTGTCCATCCTGCCGGTTGGTTTAAACTGTTTTGCATAGCAAAACACAAAGGAAAGTCAAGAGCCCCCATTGCGTTATGTTTAAACGGTATATCCAGATTATTACGGGCAAAATATGCATTGGCTATTACATCGTTACCCCAACCTTCTACAAATGTGCTTATCGCCGGAAATTCTTTTAGCAATGCGGTATTTACATTATTTAAAAAACGTTCGTCGCAATATTTATAGGTATCAACCCGAAATCCATCTAATCCAAATTCTTCGGTAAGCCAGATTGCATTTTGAATAAGATATGTTGCCACAAAAGGGTTGGCCAGATTAAGATCGGGCAGGTGTTTTACAAACCACCCTTTTAACATAATTGAATTATCAGTTGCTGATCTGTACGGATCAAACAGTGATGCATCCCGGTGATTAGGTGGTGTAAATTCAGACCACTGATTGATCCAGTCTTTTGACGGAGGATTAAGGTTGATCCAGTGGTAAAGCCCGATATGATTATACACCGCATCATGAATTACTTTTAATCCCTTTGCATGTGCAGCAGCTATCATAGCTTTGTATGCTTCATTACCACCGTATCTTTTGTCTATTGCATAATGATCGGTAAACCAATACCCGTGAAAGCCGGCAAGATCAAATACATCCTCCCGCATTTTAGGCATATCATTTTCCACCAACGGGGTACACCATACAGCAGTTGCACCAAGGTCTTTTAAATAATCAAGATGGTTAACAATTCCGGCAAGGTCTCCGCCATGCCGTGCAAACTTATTACTGCGGTCACTCTCTGTATCCCGTAAATCAGTAAAAGCATCATTGGATGGATCGCCGTTACTAAACCTGTCGGGCATTAATAAATAAACAAAATCTTTTGAGGTTACGCCCTGTGCATAATCTTTTCCCGGATTTTTTCTACGTGGCTTAATTTCAAACTGCACATAATTTGTTGCCCTGAAATTCTTTGGGATTATTTTTACTATCCCCGGTTTGGTACCCGGTGCTATCGTAATATCAACAAAGGCATAATCTTCTTTTTCGGCCTTGGTAACTTTTGTTACAGTTATACCGGGATAATTAATGGTGTAACCGTCTGCATTGCCAATAGCATCGCCGCTAAGCATCAGCTGAATCTTATTCATCTTCATACCCGCCCACCAGTTTGCAGGAATACATTTGTAGGCATCATTGTATTGGGCAAAGGAGTAAACTGCTGTAAACAGCAAAAAATAAATCATCAAAATTTTCTTACGCATAATTATTTATCTTTTATTCTTAAACATAAAAATGCCGCAACAATCATTGAACAGCCTCCTAAAACAATAGATAAAATTGCCTGGTTGGCAAAAAGATGTTTTGTAAAAAAGCCTAATAAGGTTGCAGCTAATATTTGAGGTATTACAATAAAAAAATTAAATATCCCCATGTACACGCCCATTTTATGTGAGGGCAAAGATTTGGTAAGCATTGAATAAGGCATTGATAAAATACTTGACCAAGCCAAACCCATTCCCGCCATACTGATGATGAGCAGGTATTCATTTTTAAAAATGTAGTAAGATATAAGGCCAAGTCCACCTGCAATTAATGCAATCATATGTGTTTTTGGACGGGAATATTTTTTTGCTAACACAGGCAATAAAAAAGCAAACAAGGCTGCAAAGCCATTGTAAAATGCAAACATCAACCCTACCCAGTTTCCCATTTTATTATAATCTGTTGAACCTGTATCTGTGGTATTGTAGATGTGTTGTGCCAGTGCCGGAGTTGAATATATCCACATTGAAAAAAGTGCAAACCACGAAAAGAACTGCACTACTGCCAATTGCTTCATTGTAGCCGGTAAATGATTCAGATCATCCATTACTTCCACCAGGCCATTTTCGTTTTTTGCTTTGTGAAAAAAAGCTGCAAGTATCTGTAATAAACCAAAAGCTGCTATTCCAAGAGACAACACATACAATTCCTTTTCTAATTTTACCGCTGCAGAACTATTGTACAAAAACAAAGCTGCAGAAAGTACCGCACCAATGCCCAACCAGATGAGTCCTTTTTTTAAAAAAGAAGCATAAGGTGTTTTAATATTTTTTTGCAAATCTTCCTCACTTGTTTCGCCAAATGATTTCATTTCGTCTGGCGAATATTCTTTTGTAGTGAATACTGTGTAAGAAATTGCGGCCATGTAAACAATAGCACCAATGTAAAAAGAATACTTTACCGTATCTGGCAACATTCCTGTTGCAGTAGCTTCATTTGAAACATCAAACTTCTCCAGGATGTATGGCAATGCGGATGAAATAACAGCACCCACTCCTATAAAAAAACTCTGCATTGCAAAACCAGAGGTCCTTTGTTCGTCGGGTAACATATCTCCCACAAAAGCCCTGAACGGTTCCATAGAAATATTAATAGAAGCATCTAACAACCACAATAATACTGCGGCTACCCACAAAGCTGATACATTAGGAAATACAAACAGAGCCAATGATGCTAAAATTGCTCCAAGCATAAAATATGGTCGTCTCCTTCCCAGCTTCCCCATCCACGTTTTATCACTCATATGCCCTATTACTGGTTGTAATATCAACCCGGTAAGTGGTGCAGCAATCCAAAGAATTGGAATTTCATCAATCTCTGCACCCAGCGTTTGAAAAATACGGCTGACGTTTGCATTTTGTAAGC